>CALCML010000316.1 GCA_937967765.1 uncultured Carnobacterium sp. | reverse complement strand
TTGAACCAATTAATGCCGCTTGGAATTTGTACATTAGTGGCGTATATCGTGGCAGACTTCTTGAAGATGGATCCAATCTATGAAGTATTAGCAGAACGTTTAGATAAAGAACATTCAACGGATACAAAAGGAGAGCGTACTACTTTCGAAGTGCCTGTGATGGTGGATAGTCCACTAGTTGAAAAAGCGATTCGAGATATTCAGTGGCCACAAGAAATCATTATTGCGACCATTCGACGTGGCGCCAAGGAGATTATTGCTCGCGGGGATACGGTTATCCGTAGTGGCGACATTCTAATTGTGGTCTGTGATGAAGGAATAGTCGGCAAGATGACAGAAGAGATGACGCATCTTGTGACAGCTCCCTAGAGTTATTTTGCAATAAATGGTATACTGTGAAAATAAGAGGTGATACAGATGAGCGAACAAGGAAATGAATTACAAAGAAGTTTTAATCGATATCTAAGAAGAAACCAAGCGTGGGTGTTTATCATCCTTACTGGTATCATTCTATTTGTGTCCGTATTCGTTTATCGTAGTTTCTCGAAATCGACGAAGACACCACTAGAAAATTACAAAGATCAGATTACACAAATGCAAGAACAAATCGATGCGCAAGAAACACGCATCCAGCAATTGGAAGAGCAAATCAAAAAATTGCAAGAAGAATCAAATAACTAAAAAAGAAAACCACCTTGGACGGATAAATCGTTCAAGGTGTTTTTTTGTAAAGAATGAAATGTATCATTTTTGATACGTATCAAAAATGATACATCTGTACTTTTTGGAAAATATTTTGAAATTGAGTTTGTAGAATGCTCGCTCGTTCTGGATGAAGTGAGTAACCTTCTAAATAAAGCGAATACGGCACTTCGATTTGAACAGCTTCAATTCTTGGGTGCTTTCCAAAGGTCGCAATAATATTGCCACCAGAAAATGGAGTATCTACTCGAGTGGTTAATCCTTCTTCATAAAAGAGCAGTTGGAGTTGTTTCAAGGTATCTTGACATAACGTTTGTTTTTTGCGCGTTCCTAAAATAATGTCGCTTGTCTTAAAAAGCGTATCATCATAACTATGCAAATCGACTAACAACACTCGTTCATGCTGTTCTAACTTTTCGTTCAGTAGCTTTTCTAAGTGAAGGTAGTAAGACACATAATACCGTTCCAACCAATCCGCTTGTTTTTGTTTAGACGGATAGTTGTTAAACAACTGATGGCCTACTTCATCAATTCTTGGAATAATGGGCTGTGTCGCTTTCCTTGTACGTGGTTTAAAACGATTCACGTCCACGATATAGCGAGAAACGGTAGCTACTAGAGTCATCTCAGAAAGTGGGGCCACAAGTTCTGGAAGAGCCCAGTCCGTATGTTCACGCTTAGCTGCTAGATTACAAAGCAGAGCAATATCTTGTGGGATATCCGTTCCACTATGCGGAATCGAAATCACAAGAGGGGAATTTGACTGTTCGTGAATAACTTGCACCAAGGCACCTTCTTTCGTTTTTCAATATTTCTAGTATAGCAAACGAACCGGAGATTGTGTATAATGGATACTATCGAAAAGGAGTGACTTTTATGGCTGAAATTAAATTAGTACCAAGAAGTGAAGTAGATCCTTCTATTACATGGGATATGACTTTACTTTATCCAAGCGACGAAGCATTTTATGCAGAGTTGGACAAATTAAAGAAAGAAATGAAAGCTTTCAAAGAAAAATACGAAAACCAATTAGGGGATTTAGAAGTATTAGATGAAGCGATTCGCAAGTACGAAGCGATTGAATTAGCAGTATACCGCGCTTCTCATTATGCAGAATTACCAATGACGGTTGACCGCTTGAATCCAAAAGTGGTGGAAAACGCCACAGCATTTGAAGCAGTTAGCGTATCATATGCTGAAAACATGAGCTTTGTGATGACAGAATTGATTTCATTAGACGAAGCCTTCTTAAACCAATTCGTAGCAGAGAAGAGACCAGACTTAGCATACTTTGTTGAAAAAGTGATTCGTCAAAAGAAACATACGCTCTCAAAAGATGCAGAACAAGTGCTATCAAACTTAAGCAGCTTACCAAGTTTCTATCAATTATATGAAGTAACAAAACACGAAGATATGCAATTCGAGTCATTTGAAGCAAATGGCAAGACTCTTGAAAACAGCTTCGTTTTATACGAAAACTTACACGAAATGGATCCTGATAAAGAAGTGCGTCGTGCTGCGGCTAAGAGCTTCTATAAAACATTAAACGCATATAAAAATACAGTTGCCAATGAATACATTTCTCAATTGAAGAAAGAAAAAATGATGGCAACAATGCGTGGCTATGACAGTGTCATTGACTATTTATTAGACGAACAAGATGGAGACCGTGAATTATACGATCGTCAAATTCGTATGCTGATGACAGACTTAGCGCCACATATGCAACGCTATATTAAATTATTAGCGAAAGAGCACGGCATTTCTGATATGCAATTCATGGATGCAAAAATCAACTTGGACCCAGAATTCGAAGTGGATATGACGATTGAAGAATCTCGTGAGTACTTGAAGAAAGCTCTAGGCATTCTTGGCGAAGACTACAAAGCGATGATTGATGAAAGTTATGACAAACGCTGGACAGACTTCCCACAAAACATTGGTAAGAGCACTGGTGGATTCTGTGCGACTGTTCCTAACGTTGCTGGATTTATCCTATTATCATGGACTGGTAAAATGAACGAAGTATTCGTGTTAGCGCACGAATTAGGGCATGCATACCACTTCATGTCAACAGGTAAACATCAATCGATTTTAAACAATGAATGTTCATTATACTTCGTTGAAGCTCCTTCAACATGTAATGAAGTCATCGTTTCAAACTACTTACTTAAAACAAGTACAGACGCTCGTTTCAAACGTTGGGTTATCAGCAATATGATTAGCCGTACGTACTTCCATAACATGGTAACGCACTACATGGAAGCAGTGTACCAAGATCGTATTTACAAGATGATTGATAATAACGAAATGTTAAACGCGGATGTATTATCAAAAGTGAAAAAAGAAGTGATGCAAGAATTCTTCGGAGACAGCCTTGTTGTGAACGTTGGGGCAGAGTTAACATGGATGCGTCAACCTCACTATTACATGGGATTATATCCATATACGTATTCAGCTGGTCTTACAATCGGGACTGCGATTGCGAACCAAATCGAAGAAAATCCTGAACACGCTAAAGTGTGGTTAGATACTTTATCTAAAGGTGGAAGTATGTCTGCCAAAGACTTAGCAATTCATGCAGGTTGCGATGTTTCAACAGATGAACCATTGAAACAAGCGATTGCTTACGTTGGACATTTAGTAGACCAATTAGAAAGCTTAACAGCAGAATTAAAAGCATAATGATAGTAAACAAAAACGCGCTACAACCGTAGCGCGTTTTTTCTATTTAATAGGAACAAAGATAAAAACGATAGGACTAACTCAACATAGAGCTAGTTCTTTTTCAAAATGTTCAAATAACTTCATGTGCTTTTCTTTGTTCGATATTTTTACCAAAGAATTTCGCATTGAGCGCCTACCGTATCTTGGAATGATTCGACAGGAGCTTGATTGGTTACGATATAATCAATCGCGTTGTAATTCGATAGTTTAAAGTAATGACTCGTATTGAATTTCGAGTGGTCTGCAAGCAGGATAGCCATATCGGAATTCGCAATCATCTGTTGCTTAAAGAGAGCCTGGCTATGATTGGCCTCGTAAGCAGCAAAACGATCGAGACCTCGGCAGCTCATAAAACAAATATCTGCATGGAAGTTATTGATAAAACTCGTCGCAAAATCTCCCAAAGCCGAGTTTGTTCCATAGCCGATATGTCCTCCGCAAAAGAACAAGGTGATATTTTCATAATTGTTCAACCTACGTGCAATTTCAATCCCATTTGTTATGACACGTAAATTTTGAAGAGTTCCTAAGTGAGGTGCGAGCGCGGCACAAGTAGATGAACTATCGATAAAAATCGATTGGTTATCTGTTAAGAAAGTGGAGGCCGTTTCTGCAATTTGTTGTTTTCCCTGAGTTTCTTCATGGCTTCTGCTATCGTAAGCGTATTCAATATTGTTTGTAGTAACAAGTCGAACTTCGCCATGAGATCGTATAATCTTTCCTTCTTTTTCCAGTTTAATCAGGTCACGCCTCAGTGTAGAGGTGGAGCAGTACATCAATGCTTCCAATTGGAAGGTAGAGATGATTTTCCTTTTCGCGAGAATGTCCATAATACGAGACATTCGCTCGAAGCATACCATAATAAAACCCCCTAGTTGAACGATTTTGAACATTTATGAACAAATTATAGCACAAATCCTGAAGGATGTTCAATAGCGCTTCCACATATTGTATCCGCTTTCTTTAATTGCTAAGATAGAAATCAGAAAGGGATGATACTATGACTTTTGATGAACAAGTAGTACGCGAACAAATTTGTGACGTGTGTCATAAAATGTGGCAACTAGGATGGGTTGCTGCTAATGACGGAAATGTTTCAGTTCGCATTGATGAGGATACCATCATCGCAACACCAACAGGTATCAGTAAGAGTTTTATCACTCCTGAAAAACTCGTTAAATTAAATATGAAAGGAGAAGTGATTGAAGCCAACGAAGGTTTCCGTCCTTCAAGCGAAATTAAAATGCATATTCGCTGCTATGAAGAACGCGACGATGTGAAAGCTGTTGTTCACGCTCATCCACCAATTGCAACTGGATTCACATTAGCACATATTCCATTAGATACTTATTCACTAATTGAAAGTGCGATTGTTATCGGTTCAATTCCAATTACACCATTCGGAGTTCCTTCAACAATGGAAGTTCCAGATGCGATTACACCATACTTACAAGAACACGACGTGATGTTACTTGAAAACCATGGTGCATTAACAGTGGGTAGTGATGTGATTACAGCATACTACAGAATGGAAACATTAGAACTCGTGGCTAAATCAACATTCCACGGAAGAATGTTATTACTAACAAAAGGCATTGAAGAAAAAGAAATCTCAAGAGAAAAATTAGAGCAAATGTTCAAGATGCGCGAAAACTACAAAGTAACAGGACGTCACCCAGGATACAAGAAATACAATCCAGACGGAACTGTTCGTGAAGTGTAGAAAAATAGGAGGAATAAAAATGATTCAACATCCACGTATTGGGATTCGCCCAACTATTGACGGTCGTCGCCAAGGAGTTCGCGAATCGTTAGAAGTTCAAACAATGAATATGGCGAAGAGTGTAGCTGCTTTAATCGAGTCTACATTGAAATATCCTGATGGCCAACCAGTTGAATGTGTAATTTCACCATCAACAATTGGTCGTGTACCAGAAGCAGCAGCGTCTCACGAATTGTTCAAGAAATCAAACGTGTGTGCAACAATCACTGTAACACCATGCTGGTGCTATGGTAGTGAAACAATGGATATGTCTCCTGATATTCCACATGCTATTTGGGGATTCAACGGAACTGAAAGACCAGGGGCTGTTTACTTAGCAGCAGTTCTTGCTTCTCACGCTCAAAAAGGAATTCCAGCATTCGGAATTTACGGTAAAGACGTAAAAGAAGCAACAGATACAGAAATTCCTGAAGACGTTAAAGAAAAAATCTTACGTTATGCAAGAGCAGCTCTTGCTACAGGTTTAATGAGAGATACAGCTTACTTATCAATGGGTAGTGTATCAATGGGTATCGGTGGTTCTATCGTAGATCCTAACTTCTTCCAAGAATACTTAGGAATGCGTAATGAATCAGTAGATATGACTGAATTCACTCGCCGTATCGACCGTGGTATTTACGATCACGAAGAATTCGAACGTGCGCTTAAATGGGTGAAAGAAAACGTTAAAGAAGGATTCGATCACAACCGTGAAGACCTTGTTTTAAGCCGTGAAGAAAAAGATAAACAATGGGAATTCGTGATTAAGATGTTCTTAATTGGACGTGACTTAATGATTGGTAACCCAAGACTTGCTGAACTAGGCTTCGAAGAAGAAGCAGTTGGTCACTACGCTCTTGTTGGTGGATTCCAAGGTCAACGTCAATGGACAGACCACTTCCCTAACGGAGACTTCATGGAAACATTCCTAAACACTCAATTCGACTGGAACGGAATTCGCAGACCATACATCTTCGCAACTGAAAATGATGCGTTAAACGGTGTATCAATGCTATTCAACTACTTATTAACAAACACTCCACAAATCTTTGCGGATGTTCGTACTTACTGGAGTCCAGAAGCTGTTGAACGTGTTACAGGACATAAACTTGAAGGTCATGCTGAAAATGGATTCTTACACTTAATTAACTCTGGTTCTTGTACATTAGACGGTACTGGTCAAGCTACAAGAAACGGTGAACCAGTGATTAAACCATTCTGGGAATTAGAACAAAGTGAAGTAGATGCAATGCTTGCAAATACTGACTTCCCAGCAGCTAACCGTGAATACTTCCGTGGCGGCGGTTACTCAACTCGCTTCTTATCTAAAGGAAATATGCCTGTAACAATGGTTCGCTTGAACTTATTGAAAGGCGTTGGACCTGTATTACAAATCGCAGAAGGATACACACTTGAATTACCTGAAGATGTACACCATACATTGGATAACCGTACAGATCCAGGTTGGCCAACAACTTGGTTTGCTCCTCGCTTAACAGGTAAAGGCGCATTCAAGTCAGTATACGACGTAATGAATAACTGGGGTGCAAACCACGGTGCTATCACTTATGGACATATCGGAGCTGACCTTATCACTCTTGCTTCAATGTTACGCATTCCTGTAAATATGCATAACGTTGCTGAAGAAGATATCTTCAGACCTAAGAACTGGTCATTATTCGGAACAGAAGATTTAGAATCAGCTGACTACCGTGCATGCCAACTATTAGGACCTATCCATAAGTAAGAGAAAGGAGAGACTAAAATGACAAAAACAATTATTTTAGCCTGTGTCGGTGGATTAACAACAAGTATGCTCGTTGAACGCATTCAAGAAGTAATTTACCGTGATAAATTAGATTACTCATTCTACTCAGTAGGGATTACTGGGATTGATACTCTAAAAAATATTGATGTCTTATTATTAGGACCTCAACTAGCTTATTTAGAAGAGAAAGCTAAATCTTCACTTCATGTTCCAGTTGCTGTAATTTCAGACGATGACTTTGAAAACATGCGCGGAGAAGAAGTTCTAAAACAAGCGATTGAATTATTAGGTTAAGCCAATGAGCGAAACAAAAAAAGCAGATACGCAACGATTGATGCAACTCATTGTCAAAAGCAGCAAAGTAACAACTTTAGCAATGCAATCCGTTAAGAGTGCTCTTGCAGGTGATATTTCATCTGCAAGAGGCCTCCTTGATGAAGCGAGAGTTAAAGGAGTTGAAGCGCATAATGTTCAAACAGAAATGATTCAGCAAGAAATTAGAGGAGAGGGTGCTAGTCCAACACTTCTTTCCGTTCATGCGCAAGATCATTTTATGAACAGCCACTTGCTGCTAGAAGTTGTAAACATCATTGTAAATCAACAAGAACAAATAGAAACGCTAAAAGAGCGTATTACAAAACTGGAACAGGTAGGTGAAATGCATGAGTAATCCAGTTATTCTTGAAATGAAGGGAATTGTGAAATCGTTTGGACCTGTAAAAGCCTTAAAAGGTGTAGACTTTGACCTAAGAACAGGTGAAGTACACGCGCTAATGGGTGAAAACGGGGCTGGTAAATCCACTTTGATGAAAGTATTGACAGGTATTTACGGCGCGAACGAAGGAACCATTCACTATAACGGAAAACAAGTAGAATATTCTAAGCCAAAAGAGGCTATGGACGATGGGATTGTAATCGTGCACCAAGAGTTGAATATGATGAACCACTTAACAGTGGCTCAAAACATCTTCATCGGTCGTGAAGAAATTAATCAAGGTCTCTTCATCAACGATAATGCCGGAAATAAAAAGGCAAAAGAATTATTCAAATTGTTGAAACTGGATATTAATCCACAAGAAAAAGTGGGAAACTTAACAGTTGGTAAACAACAAATGGTTGAAATTGCCAAAGCATTGTCAATGGATGCTAAGATTATTGTTTTCGACGAACCAACAGCAGCGTTAACAGAATCAGAAATTAATGAATTATTCGCAATTATTGATGACTTACGTGCTAAAGGTGTAGGAATTATCTATATTTCTCACCGTATGGACGAAATTGCCCGTATTACGGACCGTGTAACGGTTATGAGGGACGGGGAATATGTTGGAACTGTAAATACAAAAGAAACTACAAAGGACGAGATCATCGCAATGATGGTTGGTCGTACTATTTACGAAGATCCGAAAGCGGTTTCTGCAGTACCAGAAGGAGCACCTGTTGTATTAGAAGTGGAACACTTAAACTCAGGAAGCCACGTAAAAGATGTTAGCTTTGTGCTTCATAAAGGTGAAATCTTAGGTTTCTCTGGATTAATGGGAGCGGGCCGAACAGAAGTAGCTCGTTTACTATTCGGAGCGGATAAGAAAGATAGCGGAACAATTAAAATTAATGGTAAAGAGGTTGATATTAAAAATCCTCAAGATGCTATTAGAGAAGGTATTGGTTATCTTTCAGAAGACCGTAAACGTTATGGATGTATCGTTGATATGACCATTGCCAATAACACAGTAATGACAAACCTTGATAAGTACATTAAGGGTGGTTTAATCGATGACGGTGAAATTGTGAAAGTCAGCGATGAATTCGTTAAACAATTAAGAACGAAAACACCATCATCGAAACAACTAGTTCGGAACTTATCAGGTGGTAACCAACAAAAAGTTGTTATTGCGAAATGGCTAGAACAAAATAGCGATATTCTAATTTTTGACGAACCAACTCGAGGAATTGACGTTGGTGCGAAAAGTGAAATCTACTCATTAATGAATGAACTAGTAGCTCAAGGAAAATCAATCATTATGATTTCTTCAGAGCTTACAGAAATTTTACGTATGAGCGATCGTATTGTTGTCATGTGTGAAGGACGTAAAACAGGGGAACTTGATATCAGTCAAGCAACTCAAGAACGTATCCTCGCTTTAGCAACGGATCGATAATCGAAGAGAGGTATTGATATGGAAGAGAAAAAGTCCCTATGGACGAAACTGGTACAATCAGTTGGATTACAAAAATTAATTGCATTAATCGCGTTGATCGTGATTTTCACATTCTTTGCAGTCTCAAGTGAATCGTTCCGTTCGTTTGATACAGCGGTCAGCATTTTAGACGCATCTTATTACATTGGTTTCTTAGCAATTGGGGTAACATTCGTTATTATCACCGGCGGTATTGACTTATCAATCGGTACAGTAATGATGTGTTCTGCCATCGTTGGTGGAGTGCTCCATACAAAAATGGGTTGGCCATTATGGCTAGCATTGTTGGCAATATTAGTGATTGGGGGTGTATTTGGATTATTCAACGGAATTTTAATTGCGAAATTTGGATTACCACCATTCATCGCAACACTTGGTACAATGATGATTTCACGTGGTTTAAGCTCAATCGTATCAAACGTACAAAGTGTAACGTTCCCATTACGTGGAACTGGTGAAGGCTGGTACAAAGACTTATTCAGAACGCAAGATAATTTTCCAACCGGGTTGATCGTCTTGATTGTCGTAGCGATTATTGCAGCCATTGTTTTAAATAAAACAAAAATTGGTCGTTACATCTTTGCCATCGGTTCAAATAAAGAAGCTACTAGACTTTCAGGTGTAAACGTTATCAAATGGGAAGGTATGGCTTATGTCATCAGTGGACTTCTAGCAGGTTTAGCTGGTATCGCATATGCTGCAACGTATTCAACAATCCTTCCTGGTACAGGGAACGGTATGGAACTTGATGCCATCGCCGGAGTAGTTGTCGGTGGTACTTCACTTGCCGGTGGGGTTGGTTCAGTTGTTGGTACAATCATCGGGGTATTCATCATGTCTGTCTTGAAGATTGGTTTACCATACATCGACTTACAACCACACTATCAATTATTCATCACAGGTTTCGTTGTAATCGTTGCCGTTTACTCTGATATCTTAATCCGCATGAATAAGAAAAAATAGTTTGATATTGACACAATGAGTTGGGAAGACACCTTCAAAGAAGGGTCAAAAAGGACATATAAAGGAGAATAAATCATGAAAAAATCGTTCAAATATGCTATTGCAACTCTAGCTTGTGCTTCTGCTTTATTAGCAGGATGTACTTCAAATAAATCAAATGCTGACGGTGGAAATAATAAAGCTCAAGCAAGCGGAGACTTCAAAGTAGAAGTAATCGCTAAAGGGTTCCAACATGACTTCTGGAAAGCTGTAAACAAAGGGGCTGAAAAAGCAGCTCAAGAATTTGGGGCTAAAATTACTTTCGTAGGACCTCAAAATGAAACAGCAATCGCAGAACAATTGGAACAATTAAACAATGCGATCAACAAAAATCCAAAAGCAATCGCTTTAGCTGCATTAGATACTGAAGCAGAATTAGATGCGATTAAACAAGCACAATCTAAAAACATTCCTATTATCGGATTTGACTCAGGGGTTCCAGGAGCACCAGAAGGAGCTATCAAAGCTACTGCATCAACAGACAACCATGCTGCTGGTGGTAACGCTGCTGAACACTTATTCAAATTACTTGAAAGCAAAGTCGGCGACAAGAAAGTTCGTATCGGGGTTGTTTCTCAAGAAGTTAACTCACTTTCAATCACTCAAAGAACAAAAGGTTTCATTGATAAAATGGTTGAATTGTTAAACAAAAAAGGCATTAAAACTGCTGTAACTGGACATGACAAATTCAAAAACGATGTAGCTGAAGCTGATGCTAAAGTTGTTATTGAAGTTCGTGTTCCAGCTCAAGTAGACGATGCTGCAGGTAAAACTGAAGCTTCTACAGTTCTTGAAAAAGAAGACACTATCGCAATCTATGGTTCTAACGAATTCGCTGCAAAAGCAATCATCAACGCTAACGGCGGTTTCAAAGAATCTAAACTTGGCGCAGACAAAATCTTAGCTGTTGGTTTCGACTCAGGTGCATTACAACAAGATGCTATCCGTAAAGGAATCTTCGTTGGTTCTGTAACTCAAGACCCAGTTCAAATTGGTTACCAAGCTGTTAAATTAGCAATCGCTGCAGCTAAAGGTGAAACAGTTAAAGACGTGGATACTGGTTCTAAATGGTATGACGCTAAGAACATCGATAGCGAAGAAATCAAAGCTTTACTATACGAATAAAAAATAGGGATTAGTAATGGAGGAGAAAACATGAGCTTGATTAAATTATTAGCCATTGATTTAGGCGCAAGTTCAGGACGTGTTATGCAGGCGATTTATGACGGGCACTCCCTCCAATTATCAGAGGTTCATCGGTTCAAAAACGAACCGGTGAATCTTAATGATGGTTTGTATTGGAATTTGTTGCACTTGTTTGGAGAAATTAAGCAAGGAATCAAGAAGGCTTCCAAAGATTCGATTCCGATTCGTTCCATCTCTGTTGATACATGGGGAGTAGACTATGCCTATCTAGATCAAAATGGAGATTTGCTCTATCAACCACATTGTTACAGAGATAATCGAATGGGTCGATACGAGGAGTCATTTTATAACGCTATCTCGAAGAAAGAATTATTCCAAAAAACAGGTGTGCAGCCTGCAACCATTAATACGGTCTTACAAATCTATTCAGATTTGCAAGAAAAACCACAATTAAGAAATATCGTTCAACGCGTGTTGTTTATTCCAGATTTAATCAACTACTTACTTTCAGGTGTACTCTCAAATGAATACACGATTGCAAGTACAAGTGGATTATTGGATATCTTCACACAAGACTTCTCAGAAGAAGTATTTGAACGCTTAGACATTCCGCGTAAATGGTTCACAACGCCAACGAAGAATGGTGCAGTTTTAAGACAATTATCACCACGCATCACTCAACAGTTGAAAGTGGATCCATTTGACGTGATTGCAGGGGCTGGACATGATACAGCTGCTGCAGTACTTGCGATTCCATATGAACATGAAAAAGGCACTGTCTTTATCTCATGTGGTACATGGTCGCTTGTCGGAACAGAATCTGACGAACCTGTTGTAACGGATGAAGCATTTGCCTCAGGACTTACAAATGAAGGATGTTTTGATGGTAAATATCGTCTCTTACAAAACACAACAGGAATGTGGATTATTCAAGAATTACAACGCGACTGGCGCTTGCAAGGGGAAGAAGTTGGCTTTGGTGAAATGGTCACATTAGCCGAAGCAGTAACAGACAACCGAACTTGGATTCATCCAAATGACCCAGTTTTCGCTTCTCCTGGAGAAATGGAAACAAAAATTAAAGAATGGTGTAAAGTGAGTGGACAAAAAGTTCCGCAAACGAAAGGTCAAATCGTTCGTGTCGTTCTGGAAAGTTTAGCTTTAACTTATCTAGAAACAATTACTCAATTAGAACAATTGACAAAACACGAAATGACAACTGTTCAAATGGTCGGCGGAGGCATTCAAAACAAATTGCTTTGCCAGTTAACAGCAGACTTTACAGGACGTACAGTTATTACAGGACCGGTAGAAGCGAGTGCACTTGGAAATATCTTGTCACAAATGCTAACTCTTGGAGTGATTTCAAGTCGCAAAGAAGCACAAGACATTATCAAGGCTTCAGAACCTGTAACGCGTTATGAAAGTCGTGCGATTGAGAATTTAGAAGAAATTCGCTTGAAATTCAATAAAGTGAAGAGAGGAATTCAGTAATGTTAAAACAAATTCCTAAAATTTTAAGCCCAGAACTTGTGAAATATTTAATGGAGATGGGACATGGAGATGAATTGGTACTTGCGGATGCAAACTTCCCAGCTCATCGTATCGGCCAACGAGTGATTCGTATGGACGGACATGGTGTTCCAGTAGCTTTAGAAGCAATTCTACAAGTATTGCCATTAGATACTTACAGTTCATATCAAGCAGGATTAATGCAAGTCGTTCCGGGAGATCCAACTGTTCCGGTGATTTGGGACGAATATAAACGTCTCTTAGAAGAAAGTCACCCAGGAGCAGCGATTAAAGAGTTCGAACGATTTGAGTTTTACGAACAAGCTAAAGACGCTTATCTAGTGATTCAAACAGGAGAAAGTGCCTTGTATGGAAACATCATCTTGAAAAAAGGTGTTTTATAAACTTACTTACTAGTTAGGAGAGAAAAATTATGTCAACATTTTATGTACCAGCTATTAACTTAATCGGAAGAGGAGTCGTTAAAGAAATTGGACCTTACGTAAAAGAACTAGGATATCATAAAGCTCTTTTAGTAACGGATAAATTTATCGAATCAAGTGATATTCTTCCTAAAGTCACAGAACCTTTAAAAGAAGCAGGTGTAGACTTTGTTGTTTACTCTGATGTAGAACCAAACCCTACTTGTAAAAACGTTAATGACGGGGTTGCTGCATTAAAAGAAAACAACTGCGACTTCATCATCAGCTTAGGTGGTGGATCACCTCAAGACTGTGCAAGCTGTATTTCAATTATTGCAACAAACGGTGGCAAACCACAAGACTACGAAGGATTACACAAATCTGCTAAAAAAGGTTTACCAGTAGTTGCTATCAACACAACTGCAGGTACTTCAGCTGAAATTACAATCAACTACGTAATTACAGACGAAGAAAGAAAAGTTAAAATGGTAATGGTTGATAAAAACAGCCTCGCTTTAATCTCAGTAAATGACCCTGAATTAATGGTGTCTAAACCAGCAGCATTAACTGCAGCAACAGGTATGGATGCTTTAACTCACGCGGTTGAAGCTTTAGTAACTCCAGGTGCTTACGGCGTTACTAAGAAATTATCAATTGGTGCAATTGAATTAATTAAAGAATACTTACCACGTGCGGTTAAAGATGGCCATGACATCGAAGCTCGTGAAGGTATGGTGAACGCAATCTTCTTAGGCGGTATGTCATTCAACAACGCTGGACTAGGATATGTTCACTCAATGGCTCACCAATTAGGTGCTGTTTACAAACTTCCACACGGTGTATGCTGTGCTATGTTATTACCAGTAATCGAACGCGAAAATGCAAAACGTGTTCCAGCTGCATTCCGTGATGTTGCAAAAGCTTTAGGTTTACAAACTGAAGGTAAATCTGATGAAGAATGTGCAGCATACGCAATCAAAGAAATCGAAACTCTTTCTGAAACAGTAGGTATTCCTAAGAAATTAACTGAATTAGGAATTGAAGAAAAAGACTTCGACTTCGAATATCTATCTAAGAATGCGTTAATCGATGCTTGTGCACCAGGTAACCCATTCATGCCAACATTAGAAGAAACAATTGCTTTCTACAAAGAATTGTTCTAATCGGTAAAACAAAAATATTCGTATAGCTTTTAAACGTGGAGTATTGTCACCCCCCAGTGAAACGTCAATGCTCCACGTTTTATTTTCACGGAAATTTATGAAAACGCATTAATTTCTGCTTGCTATTTAATGAAACCTGGTCTAGTATTAAGATATTAAGTATTTAGGAGGAAATGGAATGATAGGGTTAATTCTTACTGGGCATGGACAATTTGCTGTTGGAGTGGGACAAGCGCTAGAGATGATCGCTGGAAAACAAGCGGCATATCGCGTAGTACCATTTTTAGAAAGTGATCCAATGGATGCTCTTGAAAATAATTTAAGAAACGCAATGGCTGAATTGCAAGAGGAAACAGAAGGAATCGTTGTATTTGCGGACCTTTTAGGAGGAAGTCCATTTAAGGCTGCCATGTTAGCTTCTGTTGATTTTGAAAATGTGGAAGTTGTTGTGGGAACAAACTTGCCAATGCTTATTGAAATTGCAATGTTACGTGAATTCGCTGCAAGTGCGCAAGACGTGGTAACACAAAGCTTATTAGCTGGTAAAGAAGCGATTCAACAAGTAAGCTTGCCAACGATTCAACATAATGACATTGATGAATTTGATGACGAGGATGGGATTTAATGACTGCCAATATTATTTTAGTAAGTTCCCTTACGTTTATCGTATTCGTCGTTGTAATTTTAGGGATTTATTATATCTTTTCAAGAAAAAATATGAAACGTCAGCAACAGTATTTTGAAAAATTACATGAAGCATTACAAGTTGGAAAACGTGTTGTCTGTGCGAATGGATTATATGGTACTGTAAAGAAAGTTGACGAAGAAAAAGTGGATGTTGAGATTGCAAAAGGCGTCGTGATTACAGTATCTCGTTTTGCAATTTCTGAAGTCTTATAAGTGGTGACTGTATGCAATCGATTTTTGGAGAGTTTTATACAGGAGCTGACGGTAAGGATTATTTCTATCTGCCATTCTTAAAGACGGTTTATCATATTCCGACAGATGACCTAGTGACTTTTAATGCCTTTAGACATCGCTTTGTTATTGCATTTGCTTTGGGAGCTATTTTCTATAGTTTCTTTCCGAGTGATGTGTTACTATGCGTATTTGTAGGAGCGTTATTCTACGCGCTTGCGACAGTGGCGTATCTGAAAAGTATTTTGCCAAAGTATGTGGTGCAAAAGGGAGTTCAAGAAGGAGACTTAAACCGAGCGAAGCAAAATGAACAACAAGGATCCCTTGCTAAAACATTACTCGTTAGTTTAGCAGGAGTTCTGATTATCGCTGGAAGTTTCTTTGCCTCAGGAGAGATGGTCAATCGAATGATTATTATTGCTTTTGGTGTCATCGTGACTATTAGTGGAACTAGTTCTATTATCGGAAAATCAAAATAAAGTGAAAGGGAAGCTTAGATTCTAAGCTTCTTTTTTTATGGGAAAAAATTGAAGGGGGACTTTGTTAATTGTGAAGAATTTCAAATATATTTGTAGAGATTAGTGAGAGTTGTCTGACATCAAAGTGGTGGAAAAAGCATTTATATATAATGTTTTACAAATTAACAATACAAAAATGTAATAAAAACTCAAAAATGAAGAATTTATTAAAAAAGTTCTACTAAAACGCTTCCAAAAAATCGAAGAATTATGTATAATGAATTTAGCTTTTTATGAAAGGAGAGCTAGTAATGCCAAATATTTTATTAACACGAATTGACAATCGTATGATTCACGGTCAAGTTGCAACTCAATGGTCATCTTACTTAGGGGCCAACCTACTGCTTGTTGCTAACGATAAAGTAGCTGCGGATCCGATGCGTCAAGGGTTAATGGATATGGCTGCTCCAACTGGTGCACAAACTCGTTATTTCACTATTGAAAAAACGATTAATGTCATCGGGAAAGCAGCAGACCGTCAGTTGATTTTCATTATCTGTGAAAATCCTCAAGACGTAGTGAAATTAGTAGAGGGAGGAGTGCCAATCAAGAAGGTTAACATTGGGAACATGCACATGGCGGAAGGAAAACGCCAAGTTGCAGGTGTTGTTGCGGTTGATGATGCAGATGTTGCTGCGTTCAGAAGACTGCAGGAGTTAGGTGTCGAACTTGAAATTCAGAAAGTACCAACTGAAGGAAAAGAAGACGTTTCGAAATTATTCCAATAATTTTTATTTATAAAAGGGGTCAATGAATATGCAAGCAAGTTTTATTCAAATCTTATTAGTATTCCTTGTAACTTTTGTTGCTGCGATTGACCAATTCAGCTTTTTAGAATCACTATACCAACCTATCGTAATGGGTCCAGTGATCGGAGCTATTTTGGGCGACGTACAAACAGGGTTAGTTGTTGGGGGTACTTACCAATTAATGACAATCGGTAACATGCCAGTCGGTGGGGCACAACCACCTAATGCCGTAATCGGCGGAATTATGGCGACAGTATTAGCTATCAGCCTTAAATTAGAACCAGCTGCTGCAGTAGGTGCTGCTGTTCCATTTGCGCTTTTAGGTCAATATGGCGTTACTTTAATCTTTGCTTTAATGTCACCAATGATGGCTGTGGCTGATAAGTATGCACACGATGCAAATCCAAAAGGAATTGCTCGCTTGAACTACTTAGCAATGGCTGCATTAGGAGCTATCTTTGGTCTTGTAGTTGTATTATTCTTCGTCGGTGGACAAGCTATCGGGGATACTTTAACTAAATCTATTCCTGAATGGTTCATGGGAGGATTAGGTGCTGCCGGTGGTATGATGCGCTTCGTAGGGTTCGCAATCTTACTAAAAGTAATGGTTTCTAAAGAACTATGGGGCTTCTACTTCTTAGGTTTTGCTTTAGCAAACATTGTTTCTGCAAGTGAAAGCTTAGCTGGATCTGCATTAGTATTATTAGCGTTCATTGGTTTTGCAATTGCATACTGGGATTTCCAAATCCAAACAAAATTCAAAACAGCGGGTGCTAGCATTGTGAACGATGGAGGTGAAGAAGATGGCATATAATATTCCAGATTCTTATAAAAACCAAACGCCTGCTCCACGCTTAGATAAAGCAACGTTAAACAAAATGGCATGGCGTTCAATTTTCTTACAATCTTCTTTCAACTATGAACGTATGCAAGCAGGTGGCTGGTTATACGGTATTTTACCAGGGTTGGAAAAAATCCATACAGACAAAGATGACTTAGCTGCATCAATGTCTCATAACTTAGAGTTCTTTAATACTCACCCATTCTTAGTAACATTCGTAATGGGGATTGTATTATCTCTTGAACAAAACAAAGCAGATATCCCAACAATCCGTGCGGTACGTGTTGCTGCAATGGGACCATTGGGTGGTATCGGTGACGCTTTATTCTGGTTCACATTAGTTCCAATCGTAGCCGGTATTTCTTCAGACTTTGCATTAAAAGGAAGCATCGCTGGGCCATTACTATTCTTAGCGGTATTTAATATCTTCCAATTTGCAATTCGTTACTGGTTAATGCACTGGTCTTATAACTTAGGAACTGACGCAATCGGTATCTTTACTGCAAATGCCAAAGAATTCACTCGTGCTGCTTCAATCCTTGGAGTATTCGTTGTTGGGGCTTTAACTAGCCTTTATGGTGGTACTAAATTAGGAATCGAAATCGCAAACGGTGAAAAACCAATTGTTATCCAAGCAATTTTAGATGGTGTATTACCAAAATTAATTCCATTAGGAATTACTTTAGGACTTTACTACTTATTAGCGCGTAAAAAATGGACGCCATTACGTTGTATCGTTCTTCTATTAGTTGCCGGAATCGGTCTTGCTTTCTTAGGAAATGTACTAGGAGTTAAATTCTGGGGTTAATCCTTGAACAATAAAAATAAGCTAGGCATTATGCCTAGCTTATTTTTGTTGCTTTTTAAAAGTGTTTTTTCGTAATAGCTTTAATACGATCGGCAAGGAATACGGCAACAACTAATTTTCCTAAGTCAGGAAGAATGAATGGATATAAACCGAAGCCAAGAATTTGTTGGAGGCTGAGTTCTTGCATCTTAACGCTTAAGAGTACGAAAGTCATATATGGAATTCCGATGAGGTAGAAGATCACTTCACCCACAAGAGCGGCAATCACCCAACCGAAGATATTGTTGATACGGTTTCCGATAAATGAAATCACAGGAGCCGCAACCATAAATCCAATGACAAATCCAAATGAAGGTGATACGAATAGTGCTGTACCGCCACCTAATAGGAAAAGTAAAAGGAAGTGGATAAATTGAGCAGCAAAAGCGCCAACTGGTGGCAATAGTAATGATGCCAAAATCACTGTGGCTGTTTGAGCTGAGAATGGTACTGGACCAATCGGAATTTTTAAGTAGCTAGATACATAGCAGAGTGCTCCTAGAAGTGCTGCGAGCACAATTGTTTTAATCGATAATTTTTTCATGTGTTTAACTCCTAATCTTTTAGTTTTCTGCGCGAATACTTACTTCGCCATAAGATAATGAATGGATGGCACCGTCATCTGTTTGGACGATAAGATGCCCGTTATTGTCCACGCTTTTTGCAGTGGCAGGATATGTTTTCATACCGCTAATGACATTGACTTTCTTGCCAACAATGATGGAATGGTCTTTGTATTCTTCCATGAAGTCTCGCTTACCAGCATTGATGTCTTTGTAGCAGTGATTCCATTCTTTTAGAAAACGAGCTACGAATTCATTGCGGTTGAAACCGTCTGGAATTTCTTGCGGAGAAAAGAGGGAACCGATAATAGATTTTAAATCCTCTGGAATAATAGCGTCATCGATATGCAAGTTAATTCCCATTCCGACAATCAGTGCATCGACTTTTTGAGCTTCAATATTCGTCACGGCTTCTGTTAAGATGCCAGCAATTTTTTTATCGTGATAGTAGAGGTCGTTCACCCATTTAATCCCGATTTTTTCATGGATAAAGGATTCCACCGCTCGTGTCGCAGCAACCGCCGTAGCACAAGTGATTAGCGAAATACTATCCAAGTCACCTTCTGGGAAAATACAGATACTCATATAAAGTCCAGATTTTGGTGGGGAGAGGAATGTTCTTCCTAGACGACCACGACCTGCTGTTTGCTCTTCTGCAATAAAGAAGTTGGGGACTCTCGAGCCTGATGCGCCGTATGTTTTAGCCAAATCATTGGTTGAAGTAGTTGTCTCAAAAACTTGAATATCCCAGTCTTGAAGTTCCTCTCCCAAATGAGTGCGAATGCCTTCAAGGGTTAACAAATCCGTCTGTCTGGATAATTGATACCCAACTTTTGTGCTTGAGGTAATCTCATAACCATCTTTTTTTAATTGCTGGATGGCTTTCCACACAGCGGTACGAGAAAGATTCAGTTGTTCTGCGATATCTTGTCCTGAAAGAGGTTTGTCCACGGTACTATATAACAGACGTAAAACGTCCTGTTTAGTGCTCATAATGTCCTCCTTTCATCAGTATTCATGTTTTTAAGTGTAACAGATTCAAAACGATTGTCAACTGTAAATATTCTAAAGGTTAACAATAGATACAAACGATTAAAAGATAGCGGATTCTAGTGTGAACATGGTATAATAATTGAGAACATTTAGTGAAAGGAATTTGAGTATGAAAAAATTAGTCATTAACGGCGGTAAACCACTTAAAGGCGAAGTAACCATTAGTGGAGCTAAAAACAGTACAGTAGCTTTAATTCCGGCTGCTATTATCGCGAATGAACCAGTCGTATTAGAGGGTGTCCCTGAGATTCAGGACGTAGATGCCTTAATTGAAATTTTGAACGATTTTAACGTAAAAACAGAGTTTGTGGATGGAACGTTAACCATCGACCCAAGAGAAATGAAATCTATCCCAATGCCAAAAGGAAAAATCCAAAGTATGCGTGCTTCGTATTACTTTATGGGAGCAACTCTTGCTAAATTTGGGGAAGGGGTTGTTGGACTTCCAGGTGGCTGCTTCTTAGGCCCTCGTCCAATTGACCAACATTTAAAAGGTTTCAAAGCGCTTGGTGCTGATGTGAGAGACCATGATGGTGCTATCTACTTATCTACTGGCGAAGAAGGCCTTGTTGGTACGAAAATTTATATGGACGTTATGTCTGTAGGTGCGACAATTAACGTATTGCTAGCATCTGTTCGTGCAAAAGGAAAAACGATTATCGAAAATGCGGCGCGTGAACCAGAAATTATCGACGTTGTAAACTTATTAAATAAAATGGGTGCCAATATTAAAGGTGCCGGAACAAGCATCATCCGTGTGGAAGGTGTGGAAAGCTTACATGGATGTACACATACCATTATTCCAGACCGTATTGAAGCAGGAACGTATTTATCAATTGCTGCAGCAGTTGGTCAAGGTATTCGTGTGAAAAACGTGATTTTCGAACACTTAGAAAGTCTTATTGCGAAGATGAACGAAATGGGCGTGAGGATGGAAGTTGGCGAAGACGATATTTATGTTTTCCCAACAGACGAATTAAAAGCCGTGAACATCAAAACAATGCCTTATCCAGGTTTTGCGACAGACTTGCAACAAACTATTACACCGCTCTTTAGTAAAGCAACAGGAACAGCCATGGTTGTCGATACAATTTATCCAAAACGTGTCGGTCACGTACCAGAATTAAATCGTATGGGCGCTCGTGGAAAAGTCATCGAAGATATCATTACATTTGAAGGGCCAACACCATTAGTCGGTGCGGAAGTTGCGGCTAGCGATTTACGTGCAGGAGCTGGACTTGTGGTAGCCGGTTTAATGGCTGAAGGAACAACGAAGATTTCAAATATCGGACATATTCTACGTGGTTATTCAAATATCGTTGATAAACTACAAGCGTTAGGTGCCGATATTACGATGATTGAAGAGTAAGAAGGGAAACTATGCCAGAACAAGTGGAAACTGTAACGCTACAAAGCTTACAAGAAAAAACTTTAAAAGAGATGTACGGCTTTGCCAAACATTATAAAATTCCTTATTACGGTCAAATGAATAAAAAGGAATTGGCGCTTGCGATTCTTCGTGCTCAAGAAGAAGCCACTGGATTTTTCCAAGTGGAAGGTGTCTTAGACATTAACCGCGCAGAAGGGTTTGGATTTCTTAGACCGATTAACTACTCAAGTAGCCAAGAGGATATTTATATTTCTTCTTCGCAAATTAGACGTTTCGATCTTCGAAATGGAGACCTTGTGAGTGGGACGGCGCGTCCACCACGTCCAGGTGAGAAATTTAATGGGTTGATGCAAGTTGGATTCGTGAATGGAAAGGATCCAGAAGAAGCTAAAGAACGTGACCATTTCCCAGGACTGACACCTTTGTATCCTGAAAAGCAAATGGTGCTAGAAACTACACGTGGTCGTATCGCTTCTCGCATGCTGGATTTAATTTGTCCGATTGGTTTTGGACAACGTGGACTTATTGTAGCTCCGCCAAAAGCAGGGAAGACAAGCTTGTTAAAAGAAATCGCTAATGGAATTACAACGAATTATCCAGAAGCCGAATTGATTATTTTACTCATCGATGAACGACCTGAAGAGGTAACGGACATCGAACGAACCGTGGATGCGGAAGTGGTGTATTCTACATTTGATCAGCTTCCAGAAAACCACATTAAGATTAGTGAACTAGTATTGGAACGCGCGCTACGTCTTGTAGAAGATGGACGTGACGTGATTATCTTGATGGATAGTCTTACGCGTCTTGCCCGTGCCTATAACTTAACGATTCCACCTTCAGGAAGAACATTGAGCGGAGGGATTGACCCAGCTGCTTTATACCGTCCGAAGAAATTCTTTGGTTCGGCTCGAAATATCGAAGAGGGCGGAAGCTTATCAATTCTTGCGACAGCTTTAGTGGAAACGGGAAGCCGCATGGATGATGTGATTTATGAAGAGTTCAAAGGAACGGGTAATTCAGAAATCCATCTTTCAAGAGAACTTGCTGAAAGACGAGTGTTTCCAGCCATTGATGTGAAACGTTCAGGTACTCGTAAAGAGGACATGCTCCTTTCACAAGAAACGCTAGAAGCGATTTGGAAAGTGCGTCATGCCA
>CALCML010000315.1 GCA_937967765.1 uncultured Carnobacterium sp. | reverse complement strand
AAGTCAATCCTTTTTCAAGAATGTCACGTGTGTTTAATGGTACTTCGAACTCGCTTACCCCCATCATGACAACCGTACCTTGAGGTTGAATATGACGGATAATTTCACGGTATGCATCTTGTGTTCCGCTACCGCCCACGCATTCAATCGCATGATCGAATGTAAAGTCTTCTGGAAGGTCGCTCACATCATACACTTCGTCAACGAATGAGAATAGACGTAATTTCTCAGGATTTTTACCCACAATAATAATTGTAGAGTCTGGGAATTTTGCTTTTGCAATTGTCGCAACAACATAAGCTAAACTTCCTGAGCCCCATACCACGATACGGTTACGACGGCTATGTGCTACTTTGTCAAAACGACGAAGCCCATGAACGCCGACTGACACAAATTCAGAAATGGCAGCGACTTTATCTGGCACATCTTCGTATTTCACTACACGGTCGATCGGAATCGTCACAAATTCGCGCATGAATCCATCATGACCACTTGAACGGAAGTATGTTCCATTCACGTAGTTTTCGTAAAATTCAGTGTTATAGTCAAAGTCACGTGGTGGTTGGTTTGGAATCATCACCACATGATCTCCTGGTTTATACGTTCCTGTTGGGTCCGCAACAACGATCCCACAACATTCATGAATCAATGCCATTGGTAATTTCTTCTGCAAAATTTTAGCAGGACGTGTTCCTTGGAAGTAACGTTGGTCAGCATGACACAAAGCTAAGTAGTTTGGTCGAACCACCACAGTATCTTCTTCATAGAATGACACATCTTCATATTTAATTGAGAAAAACGATGGACGAATGAGTTGATACACTCGATTAATCATTTTAAATCTCTCCTAACATCGCTTGCGCAATTTTCAAATCTGTTACTGTCGTAATTTTAATGTTTGAGTATTCACCTTCGACAAGAGCTACTTTCACATCGTTAACCACGAATACTTTACATGCATCTGTCAAGATTTCTTTGACTTCATCAGTAAGGCTGTCATATAAGTCGGTAAAAGCTTGAATCTTAAACGTTTGAGGTGTTTGTCCTTGATACATATGCGTTCTGTTTGGAATAGAAGAAATCACTTTTCCATCAACCGATTCTACAATTGTATCATTGGCCATCACTACAGTATCCGCAACGTCATAGTTCTTCATCGCTTCAATATTGTCGACAATCATACGATAAGAAACGAACGGACGAACCGCATCATGTGTAATCAATACATCTTCAGGTGAAAACAATCCGCTATTTTTGATGTCCGCAATAATACTTAAGATGCTATCATTACGATTTCCACCACCGCTAACGATACGGATTTTGTCTTTATTTGTCAAAATGTGTTTGTCTAATAAATCATTGAAGTAGCTCACCCAGTTTGGATGCACCGCTACATAGACAACATCTACATCTGGAACAAACAAGAATTTTTCGACTGTGTGAATAATAATTGGTTTGTTTCCTAATGGTAGAAATTGTTTTGGCATTTCTTGGATTCCCATACGAGTTCCGGTTCCACCGGCTAAAATCCCAGCATAAATCATTTTATACACCTCTTATTTCCCCTATTAAGGAGTTGTTAAATAATATAAATCTTCTCTTTGTTGTAATAATGGGTATGTTTGAACAGTTGGTTCGCCCATTAACTTACGGATTGAATTGCTTACTTCTAATAAGACATCATCTGTTGCATAAGAGTAATAAATTTGTTCCCCTGCATTGTTTGTTAATAATAACTGTCTTTCTTCGATAAATGTTTGTGATAAATTATTTCCTGCAATGGCAGGACCATAAGTATTTTTAAGAGCCATCACTTGTCCAATTGGTAGGTCCGTTTTCACGTTTTTACTTACCGCATTCAGTAATTGCTCGAAGTTTGTAACAGAATTGAATGTCATCAATTTTTTAACAAGTTCTTCGATAACGATACGTTGACGTTTTTGACGCCCTGTATCCCCTTCAGGATCATCGTAACGCATACGTGCGAAACGTAAGGCACTTTCACCATCAAGCAGTTCAGTCTTTCCTTCAACGAAAGAACGGCCTTCATAAGTAAAAGTTAGCGGGCTGGTCACTTCAATTCCACCGACAGCATCGACGAATTCCATTAAGCCTCCCATGTTAATTTGCACATAGAAGTCAATTGTTGTATCTAACATCTTCTCAACCGAATTAATAACCATCGGGGCCTTCCCATAAGCAAAGGCGTGATTCAATTTATCATAACCACCTGTTCCTACGATTTCTGTATAAGTATCACGAGGTAAGCTGAGTAATTGAGATTTTTTTGTTGTTGGGTTAACAGTTAACAATAACATCGTATCTGAACGTCCGTCTTCTTCCACACGCCCATATGCCCCATTATCGATACCTAATAATAGTATGTTAATCGGTTTTGCGTTTTTTATGATATCATCAACCTCTTTTTCAGTACGATTGCCTACATCATGTGTAATCGTATTAATCGCGTGGTTAATCTTACTTCCGTAGTAAGTACCCGCTACCGCTATAATGGCTAGAAACAGAATTAAAATGAAACCAATACGTCCACGTTTCTTTTTCTTTTCTTGACGTCTCCCTTGTCGGGTCCATTCATTTGATTCGTTCATATTTACACTCCAATACTTTTAAGGGTTTTGTTTTTGTGTAGGTTGTGTTGGCGCAACAGGCCCTTGGGTTGTAGGAGCTGATCGCGTCGGTTGTACAGGCTGCGGTTGCTCTGGCGCAGCCGTCGCTTGTGATGCCTGAGTTGCTGGTGCTGTTGGTGTCACAGCACTACTTCCGCTACCATTATTAGATGGATTTGTCGGTGCAACATAGTCGTCATCATCATTACTGTTGTTATTGTAATTGTTATTATTGTAACTATTGTTATAATTTGGCGTTACATTTGGTTCTACGTAAGTATCCCCTTGTTCTTGTACGTTCGAATTATTTTGTGGAGCATTTTGCTCAATATTGACTGATGACTGCGTTTCTTTTGTCTCGATATGTTTCAATTCAGTAATTTCTTCTAAATCAAGAGATTTTCTGATGACATTTGAAACGCGAATCTTCTCAGCTTCTGGAATGACAAAGTAATAAATTCCATTAATCATCGCTCCATCCCCATTAATCGTATCCGATTCAAAATGTTGGAGAGCTTCTTTATGTGTTTGAGCAATTTGGAATAATCTTTCTACTGTAAAGTTAGTTTTTACAGAATTCTCTAATGTTTTGAGAATTTCTTCGTATTTAGTTACCGAACCTAAACTCAATAATTTCTCAACTAATTTTTTAATCACATATTGTTGGCGTTTTTGACGGCCTGTATCTCCTTCTGGATCATCATAACGCATACGCGCATATCGAAGAGCTGCTTCCCCGTCTACATGACGTGTGATTCCTTCAGTAAAGGATTCACCTTCATACGTAAATGTTAACGCTGGAGTAATCTCTAATCCACCCACTGCATCAACAAGTCCCATCAATCCATGCATATCTACAGTTACATAGTAGTCAATCGGAACATTGAGCATATTTTGTACACTATTAATAGAAAATTGTTCTTTCCCAAACGCATATGCATGATTAATTTTATCAAACGTCCCATATCCAATAATTTCCGTATATGAATCTCGAGGGATACTAATCATTGTGGTTTTCTTAAGTTTTGGATTTACAGTAACAAGAAGCATCGTATCTGAACGACCTACTTCCGTATCACGACCATACGCTCCATTATCAATCCCTAATAGAAGAACCGAAAAACTGCTATCGTCTGTTAATTCTTTCTCACGTAATTGGACGGTTTCTACCTTTTGATGAATCGCATCTTCCGCTTTAGAAATACGACTCCATGCATAAGCAGCACCTGCGATAATTACAGCGCCCAAAGCCAGTAAGACCGTTAAAATAACTCTCCTTATTTTTTGATTATTTCTTTGTTTTCTTCTATTTGAAATTTTTTCTTCATTTACTCTCATTCATTCCACTCCAATAACTATACAATCAGTTTATTATACCATAGATTTGCTTGAATTCATGAGTATTTATAGGAATTTTAAGATTTATCTTCTGAGTCAAAATACTCTTTTTTAAATTCAAAACCAAAGATCCATCCTTTAATCGTTCCAATACCATATGCAAAGTGAATGGCAATCATAATGAATGGAATTAGTAGTAATGTTGGATTGAATTTTTGCTTAGAAATTTCAAAAACAGACAATCCTAAAACTGCCAATAAATAGAGACCAAACACTGTAAATAATGGTACAAAACTAATTGGCGTCAACATCATTAATACAAGTAAAGTCACCACAAATACACCTGGTCCGAAATGGAATAATGATAAGGAATCTCGGCAAACATGAGAGGTTAAACCAATCCAATAGCCGTTCGCAAATTTTTGTTGAATCATTTTTGTAAAGGTTGGACGAATATATTGGAAGGACTCAATTGATGTATCGTACCAAATTTTAAATCCGTTTTTACGAATACGATAGTGATATTCGTTATCTTCTGTACGCGTTAATTTTTCGTCAAAATAACCTACCGTATCGACTACATCTTTGTGATACATTCCTTGGAATACAGAATCTACATAGCGGCTTGTGTCTCCTTTTCTGTAGTTGGCGATACTACTTCCAAGAGCAGACTCTTCTACAATATGTAATGTTTTTGAAAAATCATCTTCTGCTTGGACAATAGTTGGTCTTTTACCCCCACAAACTTTTTGCCCCGACTCAATCACTTTGACATTGGCTTCGATAAAGTTTGTAGGAATTTGTGAGTGTGCATCTACTTTTAAATAGCAATCACCATCTGAGTTTTTAAATCCTAAGTTCAACCCTGTATTTAATGTTTTTCTTGGATTATCAAGAATCTTCACACCATAAAATAAATGCTCATTTTCTGCTTTAAATTGATCCATTAACGCACGAGTATTGTCTGTAGACATTGCATTCACTAGTACTACTTCAATATTTTTTAATGGATACGTTTGATTTTTTAAACTTTCAAAAATTTCAGGCAAGTAATCTTGCTCATTATAGGCACTAATATTTACGGAAACTAACATTTTTCCACCTCTTTATATATGATAAAAGGATTGAGATAACTATCCCAATCCTTTTCATTTTATTTCTTTTTATTCGCAATATCAATCAATTCATCGTGTAATTGTTGATCTGTATAGCTTTCGAAGTTTTCAATAAAATTATACACGCGATTAATCTTAGAATTGTCCGCAATTCCAATATGAATCTTAGGAAAGA
>CALCML010000314.1 GCA_937967765.1 uncultured Carnobacterium sp. | reverse complement strand
GATTAGGAATCGCAGTTTTTGTACTGGCATTAATGGCTTGTTCTCGTAGACCAGATCAAACAGCCAATAACTCGGCTCCGGTTGTTCAAATTTCAAAAAACAACGCAGAAGCAGGAGAGTCTTCTACGGCTCAAGCAACAACGGCCGCTCAGGAGACAACAAGTGATACAACACGCAATGCGAATAATTTAGCGCGTGAGGCCATTGCAGAAATTGAAAAACGCAAAAATGTCGTTTTAGGCGAGAACTATGAGATTATCATTCAGGCACAAACGAATGACTCGGTTGACGTGCAAGTGCGTCATATTGAGAATTCAAACGCCTCAACTTATGGATTCTTCCGCTATCATGCGCAGGATAAGAAGTTAGAAGAGATGGATACAATATCTGGGGAATATAAATCAGTAGAGTAATCTAAGAAAGCAGGGATTATATGACAAACACAGTAAATTTAGATTGGAATAACTTAGGATTCGATTACATTAAAACAGACTTACGTTTCATCAGCTATTACAAAGATGGCGAGTGGGACGAAGGTTCTTTGATTGAAGATAATGTCTTAAAAGTAGACGAAGCAGCAACAGCACTTCACTACGGACAACAATGTTTCGAAGGGTTAAAAGCATACCGTTGTAAAGATGGTAGCATCAACTTATTCCGTGTCGACCAAAACGCTGCTCGTATGGCTCGTTCTTGCCGTCGCTTACTCATGCCTGAGTTCCCAGAAGACCGTTTTATTGAAGCCGTGAAAAAAGTAGTAAAAGCTAACGAACAATGGTTACCACCATACGGAACTGGCGGAAGCTTATATATCCGTCCATTCATGATTGGGGTAGGAAACAATGTAGCGGTTCGTCCTGCAACAGAATATATTTTCTCAATCTTTGTAATGCCAGTAGGAGCTTACTTCAAAGGTGGATTAACTCCAACAAACTTCATCGTTTCTGAATACGACCGTGCAGCACACGTAGGTACAGGGGCTGCTAAAGTCGGCGGGAACTATGCGGCAAGCTTACTTCCTGGTAAAGAAGCGAAAGAACGTCATTTCAGTGACTGTATTTACCTAGATCCATTGACACATACAAAAATTGAAGAAGTAGGGGCTGCGAACTTCTTTGGGATTACTAAAGATAACCAATTTATTACACCTTACTCTCCATCAATCTTACCAAGTATTACAAAATACTCATTGCTTTGGTTAGCAGAACACCGTTTAGGCATGACTGTTAAAGAAGGCGATGTGTATGTAGACCAATTAGATATCTTCGCTGAAGCAGGAGCTTGTGGTACTGCCGCAGTAATTTCTCCAGTAGGCGGAATTCAAAACGGAGACGACTTCCATGTGTTCTATTCTGAAACAGAAGTTGGTCCTGTCACACGTCGTTTATACGATGAATTAGTGGGCATCCAATACGGAGATGTAGAGGCTCCAGAAGGTTGGATTCAAAAAGTTTTATAAGAATAAATTTTTCAAAAAAACAGTGGTAATCTGAATTGACAAAGCGACATGCATTTGTTAATATATACCAGTATGAAACTCAATGAGTTAATGAAATAAATTGAATGAGAGGTGTCATCCATGCGTATCAACATTTTATTAGAATGTGCTGAAACAGGTGAACGTTTATACTTAACAAGCAAAAACAAACGTAACAATCCAGAGCGTTTAGAATTAAAAAAATATTCTCCAAAATTACGTAAACACGTTGTCTTCAAAGAAACTAAAAAATAATTTTGAGAAATTCGGAAGAGTTAGGCTGGTGCCTAACTCTTTTTTTATTTGTTTTGGCTTGGTGAAAAGAACGCAGGTCTTTTATGAATCATTTGGGTATTCCATAGTTGCTACAATAGCTGTACCGGCGTGAGCCTTAGGTCTCACCGCCTATCGATCCTCAAAGCAGTAGTAAGGAATGAATTCCTAACTACTGCTAATTCGCATCGATTACACTCGCTATTGTTGCTACTATGGACCAAATGATTCTTCAGACCTGCTTACATAAAAAGGTTGGGTAGTGCTTAACACTTCGGATTGCGCATTTTTTGTTTCTTTGAGAACGTGTTTAGAAATTTTGTCTCGGAGGGACGGGAACAACATTATGTGTGCTTCGTACGGGCTAAAGACAGAATAAGGTGCTACTTAAAATTACGTGCTGTGAAATTTTGTTTTGCAAAATAATAGGAGGTTATTTATTCACCAAATCTGGTGAAGAGAGACAGAGCAGGACACTTTTTCAACCTTATAAGAAAGAATAGAGGCTCGCGAGGGGACATGGGATTCTATAATAGCAGTAATAGGGGATGGCACTAAAAGCGAATTAGCGGGAGTTAGGAGGTTTTCC
>CALCML010000313.1 GCA_937967765.1 uncultured Carnobacterium sp. | reverse complement strand
AAGTTACTTAATAAGTCCATTACGAAGATACCTGATTCAGCAGAAGCAATTCCTTTATTCATACGCTTCATGTATTTATCACGAACTTCAATTTTGAGTTTATCAATATCACGTTCGATTTGAATGGCTTGTTGAACTTTATTTTGGTCCCCTGTTGATAAGGCGTCAATTGAAAGTGCAAACCCTTTTTGAATTAGGGCGTACAATCCATCTAATTCGTGCGCTGTATCTTCATCTAGGAAGATTTCACGTTCGATAATGGATTTTGCGAAGTCTGCAATGTTTTCTGCGTGATCCCCGATACGCTCAATATCGTTTGCTGTACTAAACAACTCATCGATTGTTTGTTGGTCTTTCGCAGATACACTTTGTTGAGAAATTTCAACTAAATACTTCACAATTGCTTTTTCGTACGCATTGATATTTTTCTCGTTTTCAAGAGCTTTCTTCACAAGTTTCTTATCACGCGTACGAGCAGCTCCAATCGCATTTTCTAAAGCACTACTTGTTTCTTGAGCCATCTCAGCAAATTCATACATTGTGTTTTCTAACGCGATTGATGGAGTTACCAAGATACGTTTATCAAGATAACGCGTAATGCTTTCTTCCTCGTCTTCTCCATCTGGAATAATCATTTGAATCAACTTCACTAAAAGATTTGTGAATGGGAATAAGACAATTACGTTAACGATATTGAAAATCGTATGTGCATTGGCAATCTGACGAGCAACATTACCAGGATCAATAGATTCAACAACATTCACAAGAATACCGCGAAGGAAAAGCATAAAGTAAACTGTACCGATAACATTAATCATTAAGTGGAATAAAGCAACTTGTTTTCCACGACGAGAAGTACCTAAACTACTAATTAAAGCAGTTGTACATGTTCCGATGTTATCACCGAAGATGATAAACACCGCTGTAGTAATAGGAAGCACACCTTGACTAGCAAGAGCGATTAATACCCCAATCGTTGCTGAAGAACTTTGTAAGACAAGGGTCATTAAAAGACCGATTCCGACACCAATAAATGGATTGCTACCGTATTGAAGAATCCAGTTTGTAAATTCTGGCAATTCTTTTAACGGTTGTAAAGCAGAACTTAAAGAGCTCATACCAATAAATAAAATACCGAATCCAATGAAGATTTCACTCGCTTCTTTTACTTTTGGATTTTTAGTAAGCATGTTGGCTACTAATCCAGCTGCAATGACAATCGGTGCCCATTGTGACAAGTTAAAGGAAACCATTTGCCCTGTAATCGTCGTTCCGACGTTTGCCCCAAAGACAACACCTACTGCTTGCGCTAATGTCA
>CALCML010000312.1 GCA_937967765.1 uncultured Carnobacterium sp. | reverse complement strand
AAGTCACGTGTTAATTCCATATGTTGTTTTTGGTCTTCTCCAACAGGAACTACTTCTGCATTATATAAAACGATATCGGCTACCATTAAAGGAGGGTATGTTAATAAACCGGCAGAAACAGATTGTTGTTTTTGAGATTTATCTTTGTATTGTGTCATCCGTTCTAATTCACCAACGCCGACATTACATTGAACGATCCATGCGGCTTGGGCATGTGCAGGAACTTCTGATTGTACGAAGATGGTTGACTTTTCAGGGTCAAGACCAATCGCAAGGTAAAGTGCTGCGAGTGAACGTGTTTGTTCTTTTAATTTCTTTGGATCTTGTGGAACGGTAATCGCGTGTTGGTTTACGATACAGTAAGTACAATCGTACTCATCTTGTAAGGCCACGAAGTTTTTCATCGCTCCAATATAGTTCCCGATAGTTGGGATAGCTGAAGGCTGTACGCCTGAGAAAATTCTTTTTTTAGACATATAAGTGCTCCTTAAACTTGTTAGTTTTATTATACCTTATTTCTAAAGGATTTTCATGAAAAAATAGTTACAACTGTTTTCAAGGCTGGTGAATTCAGAAATATTCTGTTGTGGAAACGTTCACGAAATGAAAGCGAGTGAAAATGTTATGAAACAATAAAATTTTCACCAAAAGTGAAAAAAGTTTGTGAAAATCTAAAAAATATCCAAAAATCATATAGATTTTTTTTTATATATCATATATAATAATACACGTAGATAAGACCGAAGACTTTAGAAGAGGAGGACATCGACGTATGGTTACATTATATACATCACCTAGCTGTACATCTTGCCGTAAAGCTCGTGCATGGTTAGAAGAACATAACATCGCGTACACAGAGAGAAACATTTTTTCAGAACCATTAACAATTGACGAAATTAAAAACATCCTACGAATGACTGAAGACGGAACAGAAGAGATTATTTCAACTCGTTCAAAAGCATTCCAAGAATTAAAAATTGACTTGGATGAAGTTCCGTTAAATCAATTATTCTCATTAATCCAAAACAACCCAGGATTACTACGCCGCCCAATTATGTTGGACGAAAAGAGATTCCAAGTAGGGTACAACGAAGACGAAATTCGTCGCTTCTTACCACGTGAAGTTCGTGCTTACGAATTAGATATGGCACAACGCTTAGTTAACTTTTAAAGATCAAAAGCCTTGATGATTCAGGGCTTTTTTTGTACCCAAAATTTACTGAATTTTGGAAAAGTTTGGAAATAAATATTCATAAGCGCATTACTTGCAAAAAATAAGAACCTCATGCGAGGTTCTTATTTTTATAGTTCTTTATAGTAATAAACTGCCAGTTGCGTACGATCACGCAATTCTAACTTTTCAAGCAGAGCCGATAAGTAGTTTCTTACCGTTCCTTCGCTGAGATACATTTTCTCGGCGATTTCTTTATTATTGAACCCTTCAGCGACGAGATAGAGCAGTTCGTTCTCACGCTCGCTTAAATGAGCGCTTGATTTCTTCTCGAAGGTTTTCTTCACGGGCATCTCGATTGTAGAGTCGTAGACGATTTGTCCATTCATCACGGCATCGATGGCTGGAAGAATTCCTTTAATATGTTGCTTCAATAAATATCCTCTGCAGCCAAGTGAGAGTGCCTTTGTGATGTACTCGTCATCTTGGAAGGTCGTAAGGAATAAAATCTTCGCGTCAGGGAAGTCTTTTAGAATCGTTTCTGCGGCTTCGATTCCGGTAATAGGCTCCATTCGAATGTCCATCAAGACTAAGTCCGGTTGATGAGTGTTATACAGTTCCACCGCGTCTCGTCCGTCCTGACCTGTTCCGACCACTTCAATATGGTCTTGAACAGATAGAATCGTCTCGAGCGCTTGAAGCACTAGAAAGTCGTCATCGACTAGAATCGTTTTAATCATGGTTGACCTCCTGTTTTGGGATACGGATAAAGATGTCATATCCGTTTGTTGTTTGTAGTGTCATAACCCCTTTATGTTTCTCCACCAGTTCTTTCATCATCGTAAGACCCATGCCCGGGGTGTCGTTTCTCGTTTCATTCCCATTATCTTTATATTGAATCGTATAGTAGTTGTTTTGTTCTAATAAGAATAATTGGATTTGATTTCCATTTGAATACTTCATAAAGTTCGTAGCCATCTCTTTACAAATAGTAAGGATGTCGTATTTCAATCCGATTGGAATTTCATCAGAAATTGTATTTTGATAATTGACTTGAGCCTTCGCTTCAAGCGGGTGAAGAATCTCGTCCATCTTTTGAGAGAGTAGGAAGGAGTCATCGTAAAGCTGATGAATCGTTGTTCGAATCTCGTCCATCCCGTTTTGAAGGATGCCAGAAACTTGTTCTAACTTCTTCTCGACAACGGGTTCATTGGTGATAATTTGCAAGGCCTCCAGTTGCATAATCGAAGCACTCAGCGTATGTCCGATTTGGTCGTGCAAAGCGTGAGAGATGCGGTTCCGTTCCTTAAGGGTTGCGACCTCCATTTGCTTCAACGTTTCTTCTTGGCTAAATTGTTGTCGTTGCAATAGGAGGAGTCGTTCATGCTCTAAGTCGTCTTGAATATGGTGGCTCTTCGTACGAAATTCTTTATCATAGCGACTACGTAAAATGAGATACGTTCCAATGACCGACAGTATTAATGTGAATAAATCTGGTCGCAGTAAAAGGATGACGCCGGCAAAAGCTCCAGGGAGTCCGAATAGTTGTGCAGCATGCATGATGAAAATGGAAAGATACAATCCCGTTTCAGGATAGAAGATGCATAAAGCACCAGATATCACTAGGGAAATGCGTTGAATCCAACTATTTTCAAAAACTTCTATGGATAGAGACAAAATGAAAATACATAGTCCTAGAAATATCGTAAAGACTTCTGTATGTTGTCCCATTAAATACATACTAATCAAACTAAAGAACATCAACTTCTCTAAAAACGTGCGCACGATTCTCACCTCCAAAACGTCTTTTCTTCAGTGTAGCCCAAATAAGGAGAAATATCTAGCTATTTATGACAAATGTCATATACAACTAACGACATTTGACACTAGTTTGTGACAAGGGTGGTCGATATACTAAGAGTGTAAAAACAATTAATGAGGTGAGGACATGGAAAATAGTATCCAAGTAAAGAGTCTTGTAAAACGATACAAAGACCTAATGGCATTAAATCATTTTGATATTGAAATTCGTAAAGGAGAGCTTCTAGCGCTTCTTGGGCCAAACGGATGTGGGAAGACAACAGCGATTAACTGTATGTTAGGATTTTTAACCTTTGATAGCGGTGAGGTAACGGTTCTTGGAGAAAGCAAGTTCCCATTATCAAGTAAAGTACGACGTGAAATCGGGATTGTTCCACAAGAATTAGCGTATTTAGATAATTTATCAGTAGAAGAAAACATTGATTTCTTCTGTGGGCTCTATATTTCAGATCCAAAGCAACGTAAACAATATGTACAAGAAGCTATCGAATTTGTAGAACTACAAGAATTCCGCAAATTTGTTCCAAAGAAATTGAGTGGTGGATTGAAACGCCGATTGAACATTGCTTGCGGAATCGTGCATAAGCCAAGTTTAATTTTCTTCGATGAACCAACTGTTGCGGTAGACACACAAAGTCGTTCATTTATTTTAGAAGGAATTCGCAAACTCAACGAACAAGGAAGCACGATTATATATACAACGCACTACTTAGACGAAGTGGACGGGTTAAGTGACCGCATCGTGATTATGGATAAAGGAAAGAGCATTGTTTCAGGTACTTCACAAGAGTTGAAGAAATCTATTGCGACTTCTGAAATTATCCAAGTGGAACTTTCAACCGTTCCAACAGAAGAACAAGTGGCTCGCTTAAAACAAATTCCACACGTTCTTGTATTAGAGCATCATAAAGATCATTTGAAATTTAACTTCGAACAAGGAACGAATCACTTACTTCACGTGGCAAACACCCTTGAAGAATTGAACTTAAGCTATGTTCGTTTATACAGTGAACAGCCAAGCTTAGATGATGTGTTCCTTGCATACACAGGGAAAGGACTTCGAGATTCATGAAGACATTCTTAAAGCTATTTACGTATTTATCAAAAGACGCCTTAAAAGACTTTTCATTCTCGTTCTGGGTGTTATTATATCCAATCATCTTGATTTCACTGTATTTCGTATCCTTTTCAGGAATCATGGAACAAGACATGGGAACGGTTCGCGTAGCTATGACAGCCGACAA
>CALCML010000311.1 GCA_937967765.1 uncultured Carnobacterium sp. | reverse complement strand
TCTTTCCAGAAGTTTAGCGTTTCGTAGTTGGCTGCTGAAGATTGTGTTGATAAATGGATTGGTAATCCTGGCGCTTCTGACGCACAAATATCCATTAAGGCCATGTCACTGATGATGGCTGCATCGATACCGATGTCACGAACCGTACGGAAGAATTCTCCCGCTCCTTTTTCGTCGCCTTCGTGAGTAACCATGTTAGCGGCAATATATACTTTTGCGTTATGTGCATGGGCAAAATCAACGGCTTCTTTCATTTCTGCAAAGTCGAAGTTCCCTGCACGGCTACGAAGTCCGTACGCTTCCCCACCAAGGAAAACCGCATCTGCTCCGTATAAAATAGCTGTTTTTAGTTTTTCAAGAGTACCCGCTGGAGCAAGTACTTCAGGTTTTTTCAATATCTTTCTTCCCATTTGACTCTCTCCTATTTCACATCTTCTGGATTTAATAAGTAAAATCCTGCTTCAAGGCCACGTACTTTTGGATGGTGTGCGCGCACTTGTAATTCAAGGCTAGCGCTCTTCTCTGGCGTCCATGTACCTGCTTCGATTTCATTACGAGCATTGACGAATAATTTCGCTACTTCCACGAAATCTTGACCTGGAGCTAACACTCCGTCTAACTTCCATTGTGGAATACCCATTTCTGTTAATTCTAACAAATATGGCGCAAGAGACACGTCGTTATTCGCGAAAATATGCGTTCCGTTAATGTCTTCGTAGATTGAATAGTGAGAATCTTCATCGGCAGGTTCTGATACGAATAAACCGCGACGTTTTTCAACAGATTCTTTTTTCTCAATATAGTTAAAGTAGTTATTTAACAGTGGGCGTTTTGAATGATGGATACAAGTTGCTCCGTACACTAAAACTTCGATTGGAATTTCTACACCTGCTGCCAAGATTTTCATTTCTTCACGAGGAATTTCACGCGCAATCACCGCACCAACGGCACCACGTTTTCCCCAGAAGTTGATTTGACGACTACTTGTGACTAAAACCGCTGCATCATAGCGGTAAGGAATTGAGTACTCAGGGTTCTTCATAATTTGAACCACACCTGGATCTCCTACCGCGATGTTATCGACACCGATTTCTTTTAAAAATTTCAAATACTCAGGTACAAGCGCAATTCCTTCATTATGGAAAATCGCGTTTACAGCAACGCTCGCTTTCTTTCCATATTGGTGCGCCAATTCCGTTAATTCTTTTTGTTCCTCACGTGTAAACGACATTGGAAGGCGAAGTCCGAATTGGTCTTCCCCAAAATAAATCGTGTCCACGCCCGCTTCAAGCAAGTCTTTTGCTTGTTGGATGGATTCAACTGTTGCAATCAGCTCTATCATCCAAAGGCCCCCTTTGTTTCTATTAAATTTATACTCATCTAGAGTATCATAAAATGGCTCATTTTTCTAATGTTGTATAGAAAAATAAACAATCCACCCTACCGAAATCGTAGGATGGATTTTATTCTTATTCGACTTCTAATTGAATGCCAAATCCTTCTGGCAAAGC
>CALCML010000310.1 GCA_937967765.1 uncultured Carnobacterium sp. | reverse complement strand
AAAACTACTTTATCAGTTTTAACAACATTTGGATCAACTACTTTCTTCGGTATTCCAATCATTAACGGTTTATTAGGTGCAGCTGGTATCTTATACGCCAACATCTTCAACCTAGCTTACCGTGTGTTCTTATATTCTTACGGTTTAATTCGTATGAGCGGATTAAAATTCGAAAAGAAAAACTTCAAAATGATTTTCGGTAACATTATCGTTATCGCAACATTTGCTGGATTATTAATCTGGATCTTCCAAGCTTCATTACCACAAGTTGCTGTACAAGTAAAAGTTGGTGAAGAAACTAAAGAAGTTATGTACGCTTTCTTACGTATCGATAAGACAGCTCCATGGTTATTCAAAGCTATTACTTACTTAGCTGACTTAAGCTCACCACTTGCATGGTTAGCAATCGGTATCACTTTAGGAAACATTTCTTTAGGTGAAGCCGTTAAAGATAAGATGGTTTGGTACTACAGCATTGTTAAATTAATCTTAGTTCCTGCAGTATTCGTTGCAATTATCTTCGCAGTTAGCCCATTCTTACCAATGGCTCCTGAAGCTTCAAAAGGTATTCTTATTATGTTAGCTACACCACCAGCAACAGTTGCAGTGGCTTACGCTATCAAATACGATAAAGAAGCAGCACTTGCAAGTAATGCTTCATTATTAGGAACTGTATTAGCAGTATTCGCAATTGTCTTCTGGATTGTTGTTGGATCTGTTATTTTCCCTGGAGTAGGATAAAATAAAAAAAGTAGATCGATTTTCGGTCTACTTTTCAATTTATAAAAAATGGAGGATGTAAAATGAAAGTTTTAGCATATGGTGTTCGTGAAGTTGAATTACCAATTTTCGAACAAGTAAACGAAAAATTTGGATACGAATTAACTTGTATTCCAGAATACTTAAATTCTGAAGAAACTGCTCGCAAAGCAGAAGGTTTCAAAGCTGTTATCTTACGTGGTAACTGCTGGGCAAACAAAGAAACTTTAGATATCTACAAAGAATTAGGAGTAGAGTACGTATTAACTCGTACTGTTGGTGTAAACCACATCGATGCTGAATACGCAAAATCATTAGGAATGAAATTAGGTTACGTTCCTTTCTATTCTCCAAACGCAATTAGTGAATTAGCTGTAACATTAGCAATGACATTATTACGTAACGTTGCTTATACTGCAGCAAAAACAAGTCAACAAGATTTCACTGTAGACACTCAAATGTTTGCTAAAGAAATCCGTAACTGTACTGTTGGGGTTGTTGGGATCGGACGTATCGGTTTAACAACAGCTACATTATTTAAAGGTTTAGGCGCTAACGTATTAGCTTACGATGCTTTTCCTAAAGAGGGCGTTGAACACATCTGTACTCAAGTTTCATTAGATGAATTATTAGCAAAATCAGACGTGATTTCAATTCACGCTCCATACATTCCAGCAAACGGAAAAGTAATCACTAAAGAATTCATTAGCAAAATGAAACCAGGCGCAATCTTAGTGAACACTGCTCGTGGTGAATTACAAGATATCGACGCTATCATTGAAGCTTTAGAATCAGGTCACTTACGTGGTGTTGGTTTAGACGTATTAGAAGGAGAAAGCGAAGTATTCTTCAAAGACTTACGTGGCCAAGAAATCAAAAATCCTGCTATCCGCAAATTAGTTGAATTATACCCACGTGTATTATTAACACCACATATGGGTAGTTATACTGATGAAGCAGTATTAAACATGGTTGAAACAAGTTTTGAAAACTTAAAAGAATATGTTGAAACTGGTTCATGTAAAAATGACATTCAATGCTAATTGAAAGCAAACGAAAAACATCTCTTAGAGCATTCTAAGAGATGTTTTTTGCGTATCATTATAAATATTTGAAAACGGCTAGGAACATAAAAATTGCTCCAGCTAGTACAAAGAGATGCCAAACGACATGATAGAAATTATGATATTTACGCTTGTAGAAAATTGTTCCTAGTGAGTAACTTAATCCACCAAGGAAGAGGTATAAAATGCCTCCCCAGCCCATGCTTTCATATAAAGGTTTCAATGTGAAAATGGATACCCAGCCCATTGCTAAATAAAGAAAAACAGATATTTTTGAGAACTTCTCTAAGAAGAAGGCTTCAATGATGACGCCCCCAATCGCGAAGACCCAGATAGCAATACAGAAGATTAATCCTTGTTGGCCTCCAATTCCAATTAAGCAAAACGGAGTGTAGGTGCCCGCAATCAAGAGATAGATGGACGAGTGGTCAATTCTCTGGAATACCTTAGCCGCTTTTGTGAACTTAAAGCTGTGATAGAGTGTAGAAGCTAAAAATAAAAGAATTAGCGACGCGCCGTAAACACTAAACGATATAATTTGTGTGGTATTATTTACCGCTACGGCTTTCATTAAAAGTAATACGAGAGCGGTAATTGCTAGAGCAACACCGATACCATGCGTCACGGCATTTAACACTTCACCAATAATCTCAGATTTTATGGATTGAGTTTTTCGTTCTTTTCTTAAAGTAGATGCTTTCATCGCAACACGCTCCTTTCGATAACTCTCATTATAGAAGGCAAAACAGTATTTGTCCAATAGACTTTCTAGGACTTTTTTGTGAAACGGACGTACATTCCTTGTTAAGAAAGGCTTAAATAAGCGGTTTAAAGTTCCCATTACTTGTGTTTTATAGTAGAATAGTACATATATCAATAACGGGGTTTCCCACAAAAGGAGAATAAAAAATGAGTGTTCATATTAATGCTACAAAAGGCCAAGTTGCTGAATCAGTTTTAATGCCAGGAGATCCATTACGTGCAAAATTTATTGCTGAACATTATTTAACAGAAGTAGAACAATACAATGCAGTCCGTAACATGTTTGGTTACACTGGTTTGTATAAAGGTCAACGTGTATCTGTTCAAGGTAGTGGGATGGGGATTCCATCTATTATGATTTATGCCAATGAATTATTCACTGAGTTTGGTGCAGAACGCATCATCCGTATCGGTTCTGCCGGCGGTATGCAAGAAGATGTTAAAGTTCGTGATATCGTTTTAGCACAAGGAGCTACAACAGATTCATCAATTTTCAACAACATTTTCCAAAACCAAGTAACTTTTGCTCCAATCGCAAGCTTTAACTTATTAGATAAAGCGTATCATTTAGCAAAAGACCGTGGTGTTGGCGTTCACGTTGGGAACGTATTGTCATCTGATCGTTTCTATAACGCTGAATTAGACAAGAAAAAATTAATGGATTACGGAATGCTTTGTGTGGAAATGGAAGCTGCAGGATTATATGCTTTAGCGGCTCAACACAAAAAAGAAGCATTAGCAATTCTTACAATTAGTGACCACCTATTAACAGGTGAAGAAACAACTGCACAAGAACGTGAACAAACATTTAACGATATGATGGAAATCGCGTTAGAAACTGTACGTGCATAAATTTTGAAGTAGAAAGAAGGAACCCGAATGGGAAATAATCCAAAACCTCAAGGCGCTGTTCAAAGCGGTCTTGAGTCGAAAAAAGTTTCCGTTTGGATATTATTTTTAGCAGTATTATTAACGGGAGTATTTACTTATTTTGGTACGAGCTATGCTGCTCGAACTTCACAAAATCAAGTGGCTCAATCTGAGACAAAAAATGATTCAAATAGTGATTCTGTCGCACCAAGTGGTGATATTACAAATGAAGACTTAAAAAAATTAGAACTTGTTTATGACACACTTGTGAACGGTTATGTTGATAAAAATATTAGCAAAGATGATATTATCAACGGAGCCTTAAAAGGAATGGCAGAGGCGACAGGTGATCCATATACGAACTATTTAGTGAACGATGAAACTGCTGCTATCGATGAAACAATGACAGGTTCGTTTGGTGGAATCGGTGCGGAATTACGTTCTGAAAATAACCGTGTGATTATTAGTAATACTCGTGAAGGAACACCAGCTCAAAAGATTGGTCTTCAAGAAAACGACGCTATTCTAAAAGTGAATGGCGAAGACATGGAAGGTAAGAGTATCTCTTATGTTGTTTCTAAAGTCCGTGGGGAAGTCGGAACAGATGTAACCCTAACAATCCAACGTGGCACACAGGAGCTAGAAGTAAAGATTACTCGAGCTAAAATTGCTATTGAAACGGTTAAAGGTACTGTAGATTCAACAGATGCAACAATCGGTCATGTTCAAATTAACTCGTTTGCTAAAAACACTGCAAAAGAAGTTGAAAAAGCTGTAACAGATTTACGAGAAAAAGGCGTTAAGAAATTTATCTTCGACGTTCGTTATAATCCTGGAGGACTTTTAGACCAAGCGATTATGATTGCGAATATGTTCGTTGATGAAGGTAAGACTATTCTTAATGTTGAAAATCGTGATGGACAAATCAAGTCATACAACGCTTCTAAAAACTATGGTACGTTCAAGATTACTGAACCATATGTATTACTTGTCAACGAAGGTAGTGCTTCTGCTTCTGAAATTTTAGCCGCAGCCTTGAAAGAGTCTGCAGATGCTAAATTAATCGGTAAGAAGACGTATGGTAAAGGAACTGTTCAATCTGTAATTGAAGTTGGCGATAACGCTGAATTGAAATACACAATGGCAAAATGGTTAACACCTAACAAAACGTGGATTCATAAAACAGGTATCGAACCAACCGAAGAAGTATCAATGCCAGATTATTACAACATCACAATTATCGATACACGTGAAGTTGTTAAAGAAGGCGCAGTGTCTGACAATGTGAAAACAATTGAAACAATCCTTAAAGGGTTAGGATACGACGTTACTGCAGATGGATACTTCGATAGTAAAACTACTGAAGCTGTAAAAGAATTCCAAAAATCAAAAGGATTATCTGAAACTGGCGAAGTAGATGAAAAGACTGGTACAGCCTTAATGAGTGCGATTCGTGATGCACTTAAAGCAAACGATACTCAATACAAAGCGGCTGTTAAGGCTTTACAATAATAAAGGAGGATGGGAATGTACGAAGAAAACCAAGTGGATAATTCGACCCTATCTTCTATTGAAGAGAGATTAAACTCTCGTAAGGATAAAGGGAATGAACCTAAGAAAAAACATCCGATTTTAGAAGAGATTCTTAGTTGGATTTGGTCTATTGCCGTTGCAAGTGTCATTATGGCGATTCTCTACTTCTTTGTAGGTC
>CALCML010000309.1 GCA_937967765.1 uncultured Carnobacterium sp. | reverse complement strand
CCTAAAAGTTTCTTCTCCATGGAAACCTTTTGAATGCGTTGTGAAGGGATAACGATTGGTCGATTCGCTCTCCATACGCCTTCTTTTGAAGTCTCAAATAGAACAAAACCATCTTTAGCCCAATAGAGTACAAAGGTTTGTTCTCCATTTTCTAAAGCCACTAAGCTATCAGCTTCCGTCATTTCAAATCCAAAAAAACTAATTTGACTTTTTAAATCCTCGATGATTTCCATTCTTATTCCCCTTCTTTCGTTTCTGAGTTGGTTTCTTAGAACTTACTTCTTTCTTTTTCGGTTGTGTGACTGGTTTTAATTGTCCTGCATATAGTTCAAACTGAACTAGTTTATGTTTCCCTGCAACCTTCTTCAAGTCTCTTAGTTCGCGGTCATTCACTAGACTGAGAACTAACCCTTCTTTTCCCATACGTCCTGTACGTCCGGAACGATGCGTATATTGTTCTGTTGAATCCGCAATATCATAATGAATGACAAGCGGTAAATCTTCAATATCGAGGCCACGTTGTGCGACATCGGTACTCAGTAAGAATGGAATCTGACCTTTCTTAAATAAGTCGATTGCTTTCTTACGTTCCGTTTGATGAGCATCACTTGAAAGAAGTGCAACTGGAACTTGATGGTACGCTAGCTTCTCGCCAAGTAATGCGGCGTTTGCAATCGAATTAACAAACACTAATGCTTGATTCGCATTTTCGGAGAAAGCAAGCTTTCTTAACACTTCATCACGTTTTCTAGTTGGACATTCGATATATCCATGAGTTACGTTTGAATGCGCAAAGTTCCCCTCAGAAACTTCAACAAAAGTCGGAAGCATATTAATCCATTTATTAACTTCTTCTAAGTTCTTATTTTTTGTCGCAGAGAAACATAGCACTTGTCTCTCAGAAGGAAGTTTCTTTACAAGTTCTCTGGTGTTATTCAATTGCTCAGGATCGAGTAAATAATCCGCCTCATCTAATACAAGCAGTTCTACTTGATGTAGTTTTAATTTACGAAGCTTAGACAGTTCGAGTAATCTTCCAGGTGTCCCTACAACGATTTCTGGTTTTTCTTTCAACTTCTCTACTTGTCGTTTAACGTTTGCCCCACCTGCTAAAACTTGCACACGAATTTCAGGTGTTTTCCATTCTCTAATAACTGCACCAATTTGTTGAGCTAATTCTTGAGAAGGCGCCACAATCAAAGCTTGTAGCGTTCTATCTGCTTTTACTCGCTCCAAAATAGGAACGACATACGCTAATGTCTTTCCAGTCCCTGTTTGTGAGATGGCTACAACGTCTGTTCCTTCTTTAATGAGTTCTTGTGTCTTTTCTTGTATCGGTGTTAATGTGTGGAAGCCATGTTGCTCCCAAATTGTTTTTGTATTCATAAGTGTCCTTTCCGATAACCATTTGTTCTTTTGAGTCCTATTCATTTTAACGAAGAAATGCCTATACTTCAAATAGTTTCAACGTTTGTATAAAAAAAGAGAACTGCTCTTACACAGTTCTCTGTACTATTTTCTATTAAAGTGCCATTTTCTTTTCTAAATATCGTTGCCCTTGTTCGAAAAGCAAACAGATAATCCAGTAAATAATGGCCACTAAAATATAAACCGTCATATAGTTTTGTTCACGTCCACCAACAATTTTCGCATTTTGGAAAATATCAGGTAGTGAAATCATCGCTACAAGAGACGATCCCTTAATCATATCCAGTAACACATTACTTAATGGTGGAATGGCGATTCGAAACGCTTGTGGAACGATGACCTTTTGCAACGTTTGTCGATAACTCATTCCAAGAGACATCGCTGCTTCCCATTGGCCATTATCGACTGCATCCATTGCTGAACGCAATACTTCAGAAATATACGCACTACTTGCAATACTAAAGCAAAGGAGCGCACAGACTAAAGCCGGTAACGTTATTTTTAAGAATGGTAAACCAAAATATAGTAAGAATAAAAATACTAGCGTTGGTGTTCCACGCATAAAGGATACATGGAAAGTCGCAATCCATCTAAGCAAACGAAATTTAGAACGTCTCATTAATACGAGAATAAATCCTAGAATCGTTCCGAAAACAAAACTCGTTAACGCGACTCCTAATGTATATCCTAATCCACTAAGGATAAACCAAAAGTTATTAATCGCAATATTAATATCAAAGATTTTATTTAACATATTAGTCTACATCTGAAATATCGATTTTTTCTGTTTTGAAATCTTTAGGTTCAGTTACGTCTTGACCAGCGAAGAATTGTTCAGAGATTTTTTTCAAAGTTCCGTCTTTCTTCATCGCATCCATAGCTTCATTGAACTTATCACGTAATACAGTGTTGTTTAGTGAAATTGAGAAACTTGCGCTATATGGGTTTGCATAAACGCCTTCGTTAATCTTAATGTCATATTTGTCTTTAGCAAAGGCAACTGCGATTGATTGTAAGTAGTAATCGTTGATAATTACATCTGTACGTCCGTTTACTAAATCAGACATGTACACGTCATTTGTTACGTTGTCATAAATAACTAATTCAGCACCAAGTTTTTTAGCAATCTTCATGTAGTTAGTACTTGCAGCACCAGCAGCTTTTTTACCTTTTACATCTTCCCAAGAATAAATTCCTGAGTTGTCGCTTCCACGAACAACCATTGATGTAAATGAGTATTTATGAGGTGTAGTGTGTAAGTATGCGTCGAAGTTTTTCGCACCTTCTTCAATTGAGTAGTTTGCGATATCTGTCATACCACTGTCTAAAGCTGTTAACATTCCGTCAACACCCATTTCAGTAAATTCAACTTTAAGGTTTAAACGTTTCGCAACTTCCTTCATAATTTCCACATCGTAACCAGTTAATTCGTTTTTATCATTATGGAATGATTGTGGATATAAAGTACCTGCAGTTGATACTTTAATGACACCTGATTCAACAATTTTGTCCCAGTTCGCTTGCGCTTCTGAAACTGATACAGTTGTTTCTTGTGTTTTAGTCGTGTTTGCTCCGCATGCTGCTAATAATGTAGCCACAGCAACGAAACCAGCTTTCATCCATTTTTTCATTGGTTTAACCACCTTTTGTTTATTTTTTCAACATAGTGAACGATACCATACTCCCCATTAAAACACAATGAATAAAGCTTGAAAAACAAAATAAAAATGAAACAGATTTTACAACCTGTTTCATTTTGAAATAATATATAGTTATTTGCCTAGTTCTTCAAGAATATTTCTGGCTACTCTTTCGGAAATTCCGATAGATTGTAACTCCTCAAGACTGGCTTTTTTCATTGCTGTTATCGTTTTAAAATGACGCAATAGTTTCTTTCTTGTTTGAGGGCCGACACCATCAATCATTTCTAATTTCGAAGCAAATGTATTTTTACTTCTCACTTGTCTATGAAATGTAATCGCAAATCTGTGAACTTCCTCCTGCACACGTTGAATCAGTTGGAACGCTTGCCCTTTTCTATCTAAATCGATTTCCTTATATTCTTCACCATAGAGTAATGTAGCGGTTTTATGTTTTTCATTTTTCACCATTCCACATACAGGAATCTCTAGACCTAATTCATCTTCCAGAACTTCTAGTGCAGCTCTCATTTGGATTTTACCACCATCCATTAAGATCAAATCTGGAAGTCTAGCTCCTTCTCTCAATAATCTTGAATAACGTCTACGAATGACTTCTTGTGTCGTCGCAAATTCGTGACTTCCGACAACAGTCTTCACTTTAAATTTACGGTAATTCTTCCTGTCTGGTTTTCCATCCTTAAAAACTACCATCGCAGATACTGGATTGGTTCCTTGAATATTCGAATGGTCGAATGATTCGATCACTGATACTTTTTCTAAACCTAATGCTTCTGCAAGTTCTTCCAAGGCGCCTTTTGTCTTCAACTGACTTTGCTCTTCTCTTCTGAACTTCTCATTTAATGAAATCTCACTATTTTGAGTAGCAAGGTCTAACATTCGTTTCTTAGAGCCACGTTTTGGTGTCATCACCTTCACACCAAGCGTTTCTGATAATAATTCTTTATCTATCGCTTCAGGAACTAGAATTTCTTTTGGAAGAATATGGTTTTGGTCTTCATAAAACTGAATGATAAATGATAGGACTTCATCTTCTATCTGATCATAAATCGGAAACATCGCTGCTTCACGTTTAATAATCGTCGACTGTCTGAGTAAGAAAACTTGAATCGAAATCCAACCACGATCAACGATATAAGAGAATACGTCACGGTTCGTAAAGTCCGCATTCATAATATTTTGTTTTTCGACGGTTGCTTCGATGTACTTAATCTGGTCTCGATAATCCATTGCTTTTTCAAAATCGAGTCTTTCGGAAGCTTCATTCATCTTTGAAGCCAAATCATCTTTAATCGTCTTCACATCTCCGTTCAAGAAACGTTGAATCTTCTTGATTTGCGTATCATACTCTTCTTTTGAAACTTCATGATCACAACAACCAATACATTGGCCTAGATGGTAATAAAAACAAGCTCGGGTTTCATTCTTCCCACATTTTCTAAGTGGATAAATTTTCTGGATGAGTTGCTGCGTTCCTGTCGCTGCGGTGACATTTGGATAAGGACCAAAATAAATTCCCCCATCCTTTTCTACCTTATGAGAAATCACTAGTTGTGGGTCTTTCTCAGATGTAATTTTTAAGTAAGGGTACATCGTTCCTTGTTTTAACTTAATATTGTAGTGCGGTTGATATTTCTTAATCAGGTTAATTTCAAGTAAGAGAGACTCTTTATTTGTCTTTGTCACTATATACTCAAAATGGTGAATCTCGCTTACTAATTTTTCCGTCTTCGTATCATGGGCGCCTCTAAAATAAGAGCGAACACGATTTTTTAGATTTTTGGCTTTTCCGATATAAATAATATCGTCATTAGCATTTCGCATAATATAACAACCTGGTAAATCAGGAAGATTCTTTAGTTTACTTTCAATTAATTCACTTGCCATTCAATCTTCCTTTCTAAACATTATCGTTGCCATACAATTTTTTCGAATTCATCTTTTAATTCACGGTCCATTTCATCCTTATATACAGGATATAAGAATAATCGCACCTCTTTTTTACTCAATAGTTTTAGCGTTTTTAATAATTCTATCACTTTCAAGCGCACCAGATGGTCTGGAAAATGAAGCACTTGCCAAATATAGTCGTAATCGATGAGTTGAAATTCAATCATCTTACTTAAAATGACCTCATGCCATTTCGATAGCGCGAAGAACTGAGGAGGTAAAACCAAAGTCGAATGTTGCTTCATATAGTCATAAACTTCTGGTCGCACAATTCCTTTTATGTAATCAATCGTACCTTCGATAAAGACTTTCGAAGTTGATTTCTCAATGTACTCTAATGCCGTTAGCGATAATGGATCTTTTTCTAACAGTTTA
>CALCML010000308.1 GCA_937967765.1 uncultured Carnobacterium sp. | reverse complement strand
ATGCTAAAAAGAAAAGGGGGAACGACATGAATTCATTAACTTTAATTTTATCACCTGAGCAAATTGCAACACTTGGAGCAACCTACGCTTCATACATGCAATCTCCTCCACCACACGCAACATTGCGTCTAAAGGTCGACGGTTTATCGATTACGGCCTATAAATCGGGCAAGGTTCTCTTCCAAGGAAAAGGCATTGAAGACTTTATCCAAAAGAACCACCTCGAACAATCGATGGATGTCACTACAAAGAAAGCCCTCGAAGAGTCGACTCTTCCAGAAGGTTTTGCGACTTGGAGCATCATCGGAAGCGATGAAGTCGGAAACGGCGCTTACTTTGGTCCACTGACGGTTGCGGCGGCTTATGTTTCAAAAGAAAATATCGCAACATTAAAAGCGATGGGCGTTCGCGATTCTAAAGATATGACGGACGAACAAATTAAGGCTCTCGTTCCAAAAATCAAAGAAGCTGTGCCTTATAAGTTATTAACGCTTTGGCCAGAGAAATATAACGAAGTCCAACAAGTTAAAAATCTAAACGAGATGAAGGCGTTGCTTCATAACCAAGCTCTCCGTCTTTTAACAGAAAAACTTGCTCCTGAGGCTCCAGAAGCATACTTAATCGACCAATTCTGTAAACCAGACTTGTATTACCGTTATCTCAAAGGCCAAGACCTTGTCGATAAGAAGAAAACATACTTTATTACAAAAGGCGAAAGTCACCATATCGCCGTTGCGGCAGCATCCATGATTGCCAGATGCGCCTTCCTTGATGGCCTAGACTCTCTAAGCGCTGAATACGGATATGAACTCCCAAGCGGTGCCGGTGCCAACGTCGATAAAGCAGCAGCCACTATTTTAAAACACGGCGGCATGGAACTCCTTGGCAAAGTGGCCAAACTCCACTTCGCCAATACCGAAAAGGCTAAGAAACTTCTCTAACCTCCCATCACCAAATGAGTTTAGATAGGTCTCCTGTTCTCAGATTTCCCAAAACACTCCTACTCGATAGGAAGTAGTTTTCTTATGTGATGATTCTGCAAATGATTACGAAGAATCTTATGGATTTTATTGTAGCAGTAACGTGAAAAAGCATTAAAACGAATTAACTGGCGTAGGAATTTATTCCGTACGCCAGTTTTGAGGCTTTAAAAACTTGAGACCTTGGCTCAAGCTGGTGCAACGTTACAGCTACAATAAACAAATCCGCAAGGATTCGAAGTAATCATTTATTTGTATTAAAGAGCACATCAGAAGCATCATAAGAAACACTTTTACGAGCACACAAACAAACACCTTCCTATCAAGTAGGAAGGTGTTTTTGGTTAATCTTTCATAATGCGCTTGATAATCTGCGACACGCCTATCCAACCGAGTGCGATAATCAAAAGAATAATCGCCCATCCGTGTCTAAACTCCGTAAACGGAATCTGCACATTCATCCCAAAGAATCCCGTCACAATATCCGGAATCGTCATTAAAATCGAGATGATTGTTAAGAATTTCATCGTGTCGTTCAAGTTATTATTCAATACATTGTTATACGTGTTTGCGATTTGATGCAAGATTTGAAGATGCAAATCCGTCATCTCTACTAATTGATTCGCTTCGATGATGTTATCTTCCAACTGCTCTCTTTCAGAATCATCGAGCTCCTTGAAGGCTTGTTGCGTCTTCAGTTGCTCTAGTACAACCGCATTTTGCTTCGTTGCTGAAACTAAATACATTCCCTCAATCTCCATGTCGGACAAACGGAATAAGTTATCCTTTGTCGTTTTCTTTCGAAGCAATTTACTAATTTTTTGTTGTTCTTTATTTAATGTCTCAAGAATTGGAAAATAGTTTTCCGAAATTGTAAATAAACTATGCAATAAGAAATTAAATACACTCCAATGCATATTTTCTTCCAGCTCTTCACGAATTTGATCAATAATATATTCATTTTGCTCATTGGAAATCGTAACGATTTGATTTTGCCGTACGATAAACGTTAACGGAATCGTATCATAATGATTCTCTTCGCGTGATAAGTTGAGGACATTATAAATGACCACCAATGTCTTCGTTCGGCGATTATACTCCATATGCGCGCGTTCGTTTTTATCAAGCGCGTATTCAATCATCTCGTCATCGATTTCATATGTATCGTAAATGGATGAATATTCACTGATTAAATCTGAATTAATGTTAATCCAAGTATTGTTTTCGCCAAAATGCATGACTGCCATTTAAATCCCTCCTTCTACTAGAATGCTGTATTAGTATACCATAAATACCACTAAACCACCTATTCATAGGAAACAATAAATATCCACCGGCTAAGCCGGTGGTTTTTCAGTTTCGGGCATAGCCCTGAT
>CALCML010000307.1 GCA_937967765.1 uncultured Carnobacterium sp. | reverse complement strand
TAAGGCAACGGACTTTGACTCCGTCATTCGTTGGTTCGAATCCAGCTACCCCAGTCCTACAGGCACCGATTCCGGTGCCTTTTTTGTTGCCCAATTTTTAGCACAATCCGTCGCAGCACACACTCTGTCCTTCCCGTCCCACCGCTGAAACTATTTGTAATTTTCTTATTTACTGAATTTTGGTAGAGCAGTTGAAAAAGATGTCTCGAAAGAGTTGAAAAGTTCCATAGTACCAGTAATAGGGGATAGCATTCAAAGTGAATTACGACCTCTTGAAAAGTCATTTTCTAGAGGTCGTTTGAATCTTGAAAGAGCTTGAGACTTCGGCTCAAGCCGGTGCCCTATTACAGCTACTATTAGAAACTTTTCAATCGAAGAGACATCTTTTTCTTTCTTAGCACACCAATCATCCAAAATCGGTCAAAAAGTAAGAAAAATTACGAAATGTTTCAAAAAGGGACTAAAAATTTCCTAACAATAGGAAAAGATTTTAGGTATAATGGAATCAAAGAATCTGATATAGTCAAATTGAGGTGGAGGGATTTTTAATGAAACAACGACACCAACAACTATTGCACTTACTTGCACGCCACGAATGGATTAAAGGACGCGAATTAGCTTCCTGCCTCGGCGTTAGCGCAAGAACAGTGCGTTCCGATATCGAACAAATCAATCGAGAAATGCCGCATATTATCGAAGCGGATCGCCAAAAAGGATATCGTCTCGTGGCTTTCCAACAAAATCGATATGTAGATCCAGAAAGTTTACTACGAACCCCGCAAGATAGCGCAGAAAGAAGCGCAAATTTATTGAAGCAACTCTTGTTCAATGGGGAGGGTGTTTCCATCGAAGGTTTTTGCGAACAATGTTTTGTAAGCGCTAAAACGTTTGATATAGACCGCATTCGTGTCCAACAACAACTGGAAGAATACGACGGTCTGGAACTCGTGACGAAGAATGGGGCGCTTGTATTAGAAGGGCCAGAAGCCAGCAAGCGAAAATTGTATCGAGAACTACTGAAAAAAGAATTAAACGAAGACTTCTTGAATAGTTCAGAGCTCATGAATGTGTACCCTGAGTTGGATATGGAGCAATTAGAGGCGATTATTTGGGCGAAATTAAAAGAATATCGCTATTCGATTCGTAAAACACTCATGCCGTTTTTACTATTGCATTTAGGATTAGTCTTGCAACGAATTCGTCATGGACAAACGGTGCAAGAGAGTGTTGTAGAAAAACTAGATTTAGAAGTCGAAGCAACGATTGTTCAATCGATTTTTAAAGAGATTCTAGGCGACAAAGAGATTCCGGAAGGAGAAATTCTTTCCTATGCAAAACTCTTAAAGGCGTATCATAATTCAAATGCCTTTCAATCAGAAGTTCATTTCAAAGGAAAAACCATTCGATTAGAAGAACTAACGAACGCTATTGATGAGCGACTCTTTCAGTGGATGGGCATCTCGTTTGTGGATCAAAAGGAATTCAAGGTGCGATTCCAATTGCACTTACAAGGATTACTCGAACGAGTACAGATGAACTTAAGCCTACCTAATCATTATGTGCAAACCTTTAAACGACAATATCCGCTAGTGTTTGATACGGCAGTTTCCGTGAGTCAGTATTTGATGAGCGAGCTGCAATGCCAAATTACCGAAGAGGAAATTGGTTTCCTGGCACTGCATATTGGTGCAGCTTATATGCAAGGAGCGACAAACGCGAAACTACGCGCGGTCCTTATCGCGAATACGCAATATCCGTTGATTGCTGGAAGTGTGGAGCGATTGAAGGAGCAGTTCCAACATCGCTTGGATTTTGTAGCCGAAGAAGCGACGTTCACTACAGGTGTGACGGAGTTTTACGAGGCTGATTTACTCATCACTTTTGAGCAGATGGAACCATCCGTTGCGATTCCAGTCGTTCGATTAGGACTATTTTTCAATACGCAAGATGAGATTCAGCTGATTCGAGTGATGAATACGTTAGAAACTCAGAAGATGAGTGAAACGATTCGCACGCAAATTGGGCAGTTGATGGATGAAGCTTTCTTCTATGCGAATGTGGAGGCGACGAGCCGAGAAGAAATCCTACAGCAAATGGGTTCGCACTTAGAAGAAGCAGGCATCGTGAATGAAGACTTTCTACCATCTGTCATGAAACGTGAAAGTCTCTCTTCGACGGATTTCGATTATTCGATTGCGATTCCGCATCCGTTACATCCATCTAGCAACCGCTCGATGATTTCAATCGCGGTATTAAGAGAGCCGATTCAGTGGAATCATTTCCCAGTGAAACTCGTCATCTTACTCGCGTTGAAGGAAGAGGATATGGAATTCATGCAACTCTTCTTACGATGGCTCGGGAAGCAACTGGACTCCCCGGACAAAATGATGTGTTTATTAGAAGCAAAAAATGTAGAGTCGTTTATTCAGGCGATTCGATAAGGAAGGAGGAAATCGTATGGAAGGCATTGAGCTAGTGTGTTTTAAGATGATTAGCGCACTAGGGGCAGCAAAATCCAGTTTTATGGAGGCGGTGCAAGAAGCGCGTTTAGGACATTTTGAAGAGGCGCGCCGTTGTATTGAAGAAGGAGATAAATATCATGCAGAAGGTCATGAAGCACACTTCGGGTTATTACAACAAGAAACATCCGGTGAGCCGGTGCAATTATCTCTCTTACTGGTCCATGCTGAAGACCAGTTGATGAATGCGGAATTTCTTAAAATCACAGCAGAAGAAATTATCGCCCTTTATGAACGGATTGAAAGTATTAAATAGAAATGGAAGGAGGAAATGAAAATGAAAAGAATTTATCTATTTTGTAATGCGGGGATGTCAACCAGTCTAGTGGCTAGCAGAATGCAAGACGTAGCAGATAAGCATAATTTACCACTAGAAATTAAAGCGTTTCCAGACCCGAAACTTGATACGATTTACGAGCAATACCATCCAGACGTAATCTTGTTAGGACCTCAAGTGAAATACAAATTCAATGCGGTTCATGCAAAATACGATCCGATGGGAGTTCCTGTCGATGTCATCAATCTTGAAGACTACGGAAATGCAGATGGCGAACGTATCTTGAAACGTGCCATTCAATTATTAAAATCAAAAAAAGAACAATAGGAGGTTAGTACAATGTTTGCAGGTTTAGAAAACACGATGGGCCGCGTGGCAGAGCGTCTCAGCACGAACAAGGTGCTGATTGCGATTCGTGACGGGTTCTTAGTCGGTACACCATTAATTATCGTAGCGTCCATTTTCCTAGTTATTGCCAACTTCCCAGTGCCAGGGTATAGCGATTTTATGGCGCAATTCTTCGGCAAGGGTTGGGAAAACTCGATGGATGCCGTGATTGATTCTACATTTAGTATTTTAGCGGTTTTAGGGGCTGTAGGTATTGGGTATTCATATGCTAAACAATTAGAAAGTGATGCCATTGCAGGGGGAGTATTATCACTTGTCTGCTACCTTATCATGACTCCAAAAGTGCACCCAAAATTTGTGAATGAAGCAGGTAAAGCGTTTAGTGGATTTGCATTCTCAAACCTTGGTTCTGCAGGGGTGTTCTTAGCGATGATTACTGCGATTGTGTCAGTAAAAATCTTCGTAACGATTCAGAAAAAAGGATGGGTTATCAAACTTCCTGATGCAGTGCCACCAGCAGTTTACCATTCATTTGCAGCTTTAATTCCTAGTGCGTTTGCGATGTTCTTTGCATTTGCAATCTATCTCATCTTCTCATTAACAGAATTCCAATACGCACAAACATTTATTTATAAAGTATTACAAGCTCCATTGATGGGATTCGGTCAAAGCGTCTTCTTCGAACCATTGTATCAATTCCTATCAACACTCTTCTGGTTCTTCGGTATTAACGGGCCAGCTGTAACAAATACAGTCTTCAACCCAATCCACTTAATTTTAACAAACGAAAACTTGGAAGCGTTTAAAGCTGGACAACCATTACCAAATATCTTCACTGGACCTTTCGGAGACTTTTTCGGTAACTTCGGTGGTGGAGGTAGTACATTATCTCTTGTATTCTTAATGGTCTTCCTTGCAAAATCAGAACGAATGAAGAAACTCGGTCGATTAGCTTTAATCCCTGGTATTTTCGGTATCAACGAAATGGTTACATTCGGTTTACCAGTGGTATTAAACCCAATTATCGTGATTCCATTCTTATTAACACCACTTGTAAATATTACTTTAGCAACTCTTGCAACAATGTGGGGAATTATCCCTTATACAACAGGGGCTTCTCTTCCATGGACAACACCATTCTTCTTCTCAGGATGGTTATCAACAGGTAGTATCGTAGCCGGATTCTTCCAAATCTTCTTGATTATCTTAGGCTGCTTGATCTACTTCCCATTCTTCAAAGCATTGGATAAACAATACTTGAAAGAAGAAGAGGGCGCTAGCATGTTAACAGGTGATGAATTAGACGACGTTGACTTAAACGACTTATCATTTGATGACTTATAAAATGACAACTACGTAAGTCACAAGTGTCAAAACTTCGGGTGGCATGCGAGAACGGATGCCACCTTTTTACATAGAAAGGGGTGAACAGATGAGAACACTATTATTATTCGACCAAGTTCAAGCAGGATTCGGCGGAAAGGAACGTGGCGATACAGAATTAGGCCTTGAAAAAGGTGGGGTTGGTTCTTATTTAATGTTCAAAGAAGACTTCGAAAAAGCAGGACTTACAGCTCTTGCGACGATTTATTGTGGTCCGGATTATTTCCAAGCGCATAAAGAAGAAGTGATTCATAAAATCAAAAATCTGATTTTAAAAACGAAAGCAGAAGTGCTGTTTGCAGGGCCATGTTTTAACTACGGCACCTATGCGCAAATGGCGGCAGAAATTGCGTTGGCGATTCAAGAGCAAACCGACTGCAAGCCTTATGTGATTTGTTCGAAAGAGAATGAAGACACCATCGCAGCCTATAAAGATAAAGTCGTCATGCTGGAAATGCCGAAAAAAGGCGGCGTAGGCTTACGAGAAGCATTAGGCGGAGCCGTAGCAATTATTAGCGGAACCAAAGACGAAAGTGAACAACGATTTCAGTAAAAGAGGTGACAGAGAATGTGGGGTATGATTGCGACATGGAGAATGGCGCTCGAAGGAATCCAGAAGGTGACCCCGAATTTAGAAGCGGGCGGGACTGCAGGAGATGCTATTGAAGGCGCGATTAAAGAAGTGGAGGACTTCCCTTACTTTAAATCTGTTGGATATGGTGGACTTCCAAATGAAGAGATGGAAGTGGAGTTAGATGCCGCTTATTTAGATGGATCGACGTTTGATTTCGGTGCGGTCTGTGCCTTAAAACAGTTCGCCAATCCAATCTCGGTGGCGCGTGCCTTGAGCGCTTATAAGGTGAATAATGTGCTGGTCGGAGAAGGGGCAGCAGCCTTTGCGAAGGCTCATCATTTCGAAGAAAAAGACATGCTGACGGACCGTGCGAAGATTCATTTCCATAATCGATTGAAAGATATTGAACGTGAACAACTCACGCCGTATGCTGGACACGATACGGTTGGTATGGTGGGATTGGATGCATCTGGAGATATGGTCGCAGGGACCTCAACGAGCGGACTCTTTATGAAGAAGCCGGGCCGTGTAGGAGATTCTCCTTTTATCGGATCTGGATTATATGTCGACAGCACGATTGGTGGTGCAACGGCAACGGGTCTTGGGGAAGACTTGATGAAGGGCGTAATTTCTTATGAAATCGTTCGTCTGATGAAAGAAGGCCTCAGTCCACAAAAGGCGTGTGAGAAAGCCGTGAGTGAGCTTGCAGAACGATTGAAGAGAACGCGTGGCGAAGCAGGAGATATTTCTGTAGTAGCCATGAATGCCAAAGGAGACTTTGGGGCAGCTTCCAATATTGAGAACTTCTCATTTGTTGTTGCCACAAGTACGTTAGCACCAACGGTTTTCCGTGTGCATCCGCAAAGTGATGGTACGATGCGACATGAATTAGCGACAAAAGAATGGCTTGAAGCGTATTTAGAAGAGCGGATGAAGCCATTGGAGGTCAAAGAATGAATCAAGAAGAATGGATTGCAGAGTTGAAAGGCATTCAACCTGCACTCTTTGAAGGGCTGCGACGAATGGTCGCCATTCCAAGTATTCGAGGCGAAGCAGAAGAAGGCGCCCCGTTCGGCAAGGGGCCTAGACGAGCACTTGATGAAGTGCTTGCGATTGCGAGTGAACTTGGATTTCAAACAAAGAATATCGATAATAAGATCGGATACGCACAGTACGGAGAAGACCGACCAGATGGCGCGTACTATGGCATCTTTGGTCACGTGGATGTGATGCCACTTGGAGAAGGATGGATTTCTCCAGCGTTAGACCTTACCGTTCGTGACGGAAGACTCTACGGACGCGGGACATTGGATAACAAAGGGCCAATTCTATCGAACCTTTATGCGCTATATGTGTTGAAGGAAAGAGGTGTGACCTTTGATCGACCGGTGCGGATTGTTTTTGGGACGAATGAAGAGACAGGATTTGGATGCGTGAAGCACTATTTAACAAAAGAAGTGCCACCAACATTTGGATGGACGCCAGACTGTAAATGGCCAGTCGTTTACGGCGAACGCGGTCGTCTCAGAGTACGATTGTCTGTATCCTCGGATAAAGTATCCGGATTGTATACATTTGCCAACGAAAAACTTCTCCATACAAACCATCGCGGGGAAGAATTGGGCATCGCCTATGAAGATAGTGACTTCGGGATGATGCAACTGCGCGGCGAAACGTTTGGACTCGAAGACGGTCGTCATTATGTCGAATGGACGATGTGCTATCCAGCAAGTTGCACAAAAGACGAGTTGGTTGAGAAAATCAATATGCATGTACCAGAAGGTGGCGTGCTAGACGTGATTTCGCATTGGGACCCAGTGCTTTATGACAAGGATTCCGCCTACGTGCAAGCCTTGCAAAAGGTGTACACGGATATCACGCAGAGCGATAGCGTTCCAGTGACGACAACGGGTGGAACCTATGCTAAAATCATTCCAAATATCATTGCGTATGGTCCAAGTTTCCCAGGGCAAAGAGATATTGCGCATTTGCCAAACGAATGGATTGGGATTAAAGACTTAGAAACAGATACGATTATTTATGGACTAGCGCTACTTGCATTGTCGCGCATGAAAGAAGGGACGGTATGACAGTTGAAGTATGTGCTGGAAGCATCGCAGACTGCCAGATTGCAGAGCGTGCTGGTGCTGACCGCATTGAATTGAATAGCGCACTGTTCTTAGGAGGATTAACGCCAAGCGTCGGGGCTTTGCAAAAAGTGCTCGAGTCTGGAGTGAGCCTTCCGATTGTGTGCATGGT
>CALCML010000306.1 GCA_937967765.1 uncultured Carnobacterium sp. | reverse complement strand
CCACTCATATTGAACAAGGGGAAGTGCTCGTGATTATCGGTCCTTCTGGATCAGGAAAATCGACTTTCTTACGTTGCCTAAACTTATTAGAAGAACCCACTAGCGGGAAGGTGTTCTTCAAAGACCAATGTATCAATGAAAAAGGAGTGGACCTCGATAGCGTTCGCCAACACCTAGGAATGGTATTTCAACACTTCAATTTATTCCCGCATTTAACAGTCTTAGAAAATATCACGATTGGTCCTATCCAATTGAAGAAAATCGACAAGGCGGTCGCAGAACAAAAAGCACACGAGCTTCTAGAGAAAATGGGCTTGGCCGATAAAGCGGATGTCTATCCAAACTCCTTATCTGGGGGACAAAAACAAAGAATCGCGATTGCACGTTCACTTGCGATGGAACCGGATGTGCTCTTGTTCGATGAACCAACGTCAGCCTTGGACCCAGAAATGGTCGGCGAAGTGCTAGGCGTAATGAAGGAACTTGCAGCAGGCGGCATGACTATGGTTGTCGTAACGCACGAAATGGGATTTGCCCGTGAAGTAGGAACACGTTTAATCTTCATGGACGGTGGCGTGATTGTGGAAGAAGGTCATCCAAAAGAAGTCCTCGAGAATCCGCAAATGGAACGTACACAATCGTTCTTATCAAAAGTATTAATCTAATAGGAGAGAAGTCTTATTTGCGATGATGCGGATAAGACTTTTTTTGTGGGTTGAAATAATGTAAACGAAATGCTAACATTATTACAACATGTTAGTGAATTGTTTACGTTTTTAGGAGGTGAAAGAATGAATTCAAAACAAACAGAAATTATGGAGTATTTAAAAAGAAATAATGGCATCTTATCTTATCGTGAAGTGAAAGAAGCTGGATTAAGCTATCGAACCTATCGAAAAATGATTGAGCAAGAGGAACTTGAACCACTCGGGAAAGGTTTGTATGGGTTGGCAGATTACTATATGGATGACTGGTATTTAATTCAATTACGAAATCCAAAAGGAGTATATGCACTCGATACGGCATTGTGGTTACACGGATTGTCGCTAACGGTTCCTTTTGAAAAAACGATGATGTTCCCGTACGGAGTGAATACTTCAACGATTAAACAAGCACAAGAAGTGAAACCTGTTGTGACACGTACTAATTTTGATGTGGGGATTGTAGAAATTGAACGCCAAAAAGGGCAACAAATCCGTATATATGAAATAGAGAGGACTCTAGTAGAGTGTTTGCGTCCGGTATATAAAATGGATGTACAATTGATTGCACAAGCGTTCAAACTATATTTCCAAAAGTATTCGGTAAACTATCAAAAATTGATGTATTACGCAAAGCTCTTCAGAGTCACCGATAAAATTTATTCATATATTGAGGTGCTATCGTGAAGTTCAAAAATGCTACGATCGCATGATGCATTCGTTTATGTCGAATAATTTTCAGAAAATAATCCTTGCAATGAATCATGTGAGGTGCTACAATGTAAAACGTAAGAATTACGATTTAAGAAATGGAGACAGAATATATCATGAAAAAAACAACCTTTATTGGATTATTATTGATGTTTGTACTGGTTGCCGTTGGATGTGCACCAAGTAATTCAAACAACAAAACACAATCAGGAAAGCTAAAAATTTCAACAACTTTCTATCCGATTTATGATTTTACAAGAAATATTGTAGGGGATGAAGGAGATGTATCACTCATCATCGGTGCTGGAACAGAGCCACACGACTACGAGCCTTCTGCAAAAGAAATCGCAAAAATGAGCGAAGCAGATGCACTTGTTTATGATAGCGAGTATATGGAAACATGGATTCCTGCAGTTCTAAAGACTATCGAATCTGATAGCAAAGTCAAAGCTATCAGCGCAACTAAAGATATGGTACTTCTTCCTGGTGGAGAAGAGGAAGAACACGACCATGACCACGCTGGCGAAGGTCACAGTCATGAATACGATCCACACGTATGGTTATCACCAGAGCGCGCGATTCAAATGGTTCAAAACATTACTAAACAGTTAGTGGAAGCTTTCCCTGACCGTAAAGAAGCCTTCGAGAAAAATGCTAAAGCTTATATCGAAAAATTAACAGCGTTGCATAACGACTACAAAAATGCATTTAAAGATGCAAAACAAAAGAACTTTGTAACACAACATACTGCGTTCCACTATTTAGCATTAGACTACGGCTTAAACCAAGTGGGAATTACTGGAATTTCACCAGAAGCTGAGCCAAGTGCTGCACGTTTAGCAGAATTAACAAAATACGTGAAAGAAAACGACATTAAGATTATTTATTTTGAAGAAAATGCTTCTGAGAAAATCGCTAAAACGTTAGCGGAAGAAGCAGGCGTTGAGTTAGCTGTTTTAAATCCAATCGAATCTTTAACAAAAGAGGAAATGGATAAAGGCGAAGACTACATTTCAGTAATGCGCGAAAACCTTGAAGCGTTGAAGAAAACAACAGATCAACCAGGAAAAGACATTCAACCAGAACACGCAGAAGACGAGAAGACAGTTTCAAAAGGCTACTTCGAGGACAGTGCTGTAAAAGACCGTACGCTCTCAGATTACGCTGGCGAATGGCAATCAGTATATCCATACTTAGTGGATGGCACTCTTGATCCAGTTTTTGACTACAAAGCAAAACTCGGAAAAACAATGACAAAAGACGAGTACAAAGAGTACTACATAAAGGGATATAAAACAGATGTCAAAAATATCAACATCACAGATACAACCATGGAGTTCCAAAAAGAAGATGGAACAACGGCTAAAGCGGAATACAAATATGTAGGATACAAAATTCTAACATACAAAAAAGGAAACCGCGGCGTCCGCTACTTATTCGAAGCCGTGAACCCGGTAGAAGGCGCTCCTAAATACGTACAATTCAGCGACCACAATATCGCTCCAGTGAAAACAGGACACTTCCACATCTTTATGGGAAATGAAAGCCAAGAAAAGCTATTAGAAGAAATGGATAACTGGCCAACATACTACCCATCAAGCATGACAGGAATTGAGATTGCGCAAGAGATGGTATCTCATTAGGAAAAGCTAAAGACATGATTAAGCAGGATTCGATACCGAATCCTGCTTTTTGTTTACTCAAAATTAACTTATAAGTTAATTTTGATTTTTTAAACGATGCAAAATTATCATAAAAGATAATTTGTACTGACCCCAAAAAGTTAGACAATTAATTTAAGTAAAGGATTTAGTT
>CALCML010000305.1 GCA_937967765.1 uncultured Carnobacterium sp. | reverse complement strand
GCACGAATTAGATGGATTGTACGCCCTAGTTCAAAAAGGGTTTGCACTTTCAATTGACGCCTTATCAACTGGTGATCAAGATAAAGTTCAACAAGCGATCCAAATCGAACGTGATATTGATAAACTCAAGATTGAAGTTCGCGATAAATACATGAAACGTATGAACAAAGGTATTGCTTCTGCTGAATCAGGTATTTTCGTAATGGACTTATTAAGTAACTTAGAACGTGTCAGCGACCACTTCAGAAATATTTCTGAAACAGTTGAACGCTTAAAACGTCCGGTTATTGTAACTGAATAATAATTTATATCCGTAGGCAATTTTGTCTACGGATTTTTTTTATAAAAAGTAAGATATACCGTATACGGTATATTCCTTATACGGTATAATGTGTTTAGGAGGGATGTTTATGGGAGAAACATTTGAAATAAGTGAATCAAAATATGAGGATATTAAAGATCTTCCTTATGATAAATTGGTAAAAATATTAGCGGTACTAACCATCGTTGAAGAAGAAGGTCTCACGCCAGCCGTCTGGGAAAAATGGGGAGCAGGAAAGAATAAACGGGAGTATTTACGCTTTGAGGTTTCAAGAGACTATAAGGAGGGTGTACCAAATGGGACGATACCAGAAGAAATTATACACTATGTTAAATACTACGTATCCTAATTTTGTATCTGATTTTAATAAAGAATATTCGAAGCAAAAGATTGCATTGCAGCTTGTAGAGTTACGCCTTGAAACCGGTCTTTCTCAAAGTCGCTATGCCGAAGAGAATCAGCTGTTACAAAATAAAATTTCTGCAATAGAAAAAGGGAAAACGAATCCACGCTTATCAACTATTATCGAAATGGCCGCGAAGAATGGATATAAGGTTGAACTGAAATTTACAAAGTAAGACACAGAATACTATTTGAGCTAGTCTACAGCAGACTAGCTTATTTTGTGTAACAGTTAGTACAAAGGTTTAAAAAACAGCTAGAGTATGATAGAATGAATCGAATTCAAAAACAAAGGAGAACGAAATGTTAAAAGTACAAAATGTAAGTCTATTATTTTCAGACCGTAAATTATTTGACGATGTAAACATCACTTTTACACCAGGGAACTGTTATGGGGTTATTGGTGCGAATGGTGCCGGAAAATCAACTTTCCTAAAAATCTTATCTGGGGAATTACAACCAACAACTGGTGAAGTTATCTTAGATCCACATGAACGTTTAACAGTCTTAAAACAAGACCACTTCGCATTCGAAGATGAACGCGTTATTGATACAGTTATCATGGGACATAAACATTTATATGACATCATGAAAGAGAAAGACGCTATCTACATGAAAGAAGATTTCTCTGATGAAGATGGTATTCGTGCTGCTGAACTTGAAGGTGAGTTTGCTGAATTAAATGGTTGGGAAGCTGAAAGTGATGCTTCACAATTATTACAAGGACTAGGTATCACTGAAGACCAACACTATAAATTAATGAGTGAATTAGTCGAAGCAGACAAGGTTAAAGTGTTACTTGCACAAGCATTATTCGGTAAACCAGACGTTCTATTATTAGACGAACCTACAAACGGTTTGGATGCAAAATCAATTGCATGGTTAGAAGAGTTCTTAATCAACTTTGATAACACTGTTATTGTTGTATCCCATGACCGTCACTTCTTAAACAAAGTATGTACGCATATGGCAGACGTTGACTTCGGTAAGATTAAATTATTCGTTGGTAACTATGATTTCTGGTTACATTCAAGCCAATTAGCTGCGAAATTATTAGCTGACCAAAACGCGAAAAAAGAAGAGAAAATCAAAGAGTTACAAGAATTTATCGCTCGTTTCTCTGCGAACGCTTCTAAATCAAAACAAGCGACTTCTCGTAAGAAAATGTTGGATAAAATTACATTGGATGATATTCAACCTTCTAGCCGTAAATACCCGTTTGTCGGGTTCTCTCCAGCGCGTGAAATCGGTAATGACTTATTATTAGTCGAAGGCTTATCAAAAACAATTGATGGCGAAGTGATTTTCGAAAACGTAAGCTTCCAATTATCAAAAGACGATAAAGTAGCGTTCTTAAGCCGTTCAGATATTGCGATTACAACATTATTCAAGATCTTAACAGGTGAAATGGAAGCAGATAGTGGTACATTCAAGTGGGGTGTTACAACTAGTCAAGCTTACTTACCAAAAGATATGACAGACGAATTCTCAAATGAGAACTTAAATATCTTAGAATGGTTACGTCAATACGCACCAGTAGAAGAACAAGACAACACATTCTTACGTAGCTTCTTAGGTCGTATGTTATTCTCTGGAGACGATGTTATGAAACAAGTAACGGTTCTTTCAGGGGGAGAAAAAGTGCGTTGTATGTTATCTAAATTAATGCTATCAAAAGCAAACGTATTAATCTTAGACGACCCAACAAACCACTTAGACTTAGAATCAATCACTGCATTGAATGATGGCTTAATCGCCTTCAAAGGTTCATTACTATTCTCAAGTCATGACCACGAGTTCATTCAAACAACAGCAAACCGCATTATCGAAATCGGACCAAAAGGCATTGTGGACCGTCTTGGCTCTACTTATGATGAGTTCCTTGAAGATGAGGCTGTTCAAGCACGTGTAGATGCTTTATACAATTAATCATTTATTAGACCAGAAGCGTTAAAGTCTTCTGGTCTTTTTGCTGGAATTAGTGTAGGATAAGGTTATTAGAGGAGGTATTCAAATGACAAAAATTTATTTTGCAAGTCCATTATTCTCAGAAATGGAATTAGCCTTTAACAAAGTACTCGTAGAAAAAATTCGTAACCAGTTCCCAGGGGTAGAGGTGTACTTACCACAAGAACAAATGGCGATTAACGACAAGAGTTCTTATGCAGATTCTACAATGATTGCCCAATATGATACTGATGCCTTATTAGAATCAGACTTAATGATTGCTGTTTTAGATGGTGCAGTGATTGACGTCGGTGTTGCCAGTGAAATTGGAGTAGCGTACCATGCGGATATGCCGATTCTTGGATTATACACAGACAGCCGTCAACAAGGGGCAGATAATCCTCAAAAATTAGAGGCTTTACAAGAAGTAGCAGAGTCCCAATTTAGCTACGTAAACCTTTATACAGCGGGACTTGTGAAGCTTCGTGGTGAGATTGTTTCTAGCAGCGATGAGCTCCTTGAAGCATTGAAAGCATATCTTAAAGAATCATAAAATTGTAATTTTTTGTTACACTCTTGTAATATAACTGATACTTTCTCAATATGTTCCTCATGTAAAATATGAGGTAAGTTGGAGAAAGTGTGGTGATGATCACTTTTGAAAAAGATCAAAAATATTGTTCTGATTTTAATGGCTTTCTTAATAGTGTCTGGACCTTTAGCACCTAGCGTGTTTGCACAGGAATCAGATATTCAAAAACTAGAAGCACAATTAACTTCAGAATTACAAAAAGTGAATACGAAATATCAAGAAATTGAAAGTTTAAACCAACAAATCGATTCTCTCAATAAAGAGAAAGAAACACTTGCTGAAAAGATTACGACTCAAGAAGCAAAAGTGGAAGAACGTAAACAAGTGGCATCTAAACGATTGCAACAAATTCAAGTTTCTGACTTTGTTTCTTATAGTATTTTACATTTACTAAATTCAGAAAGTATTTCAGATTTCTTGAATCGATTATTTGTGTTTCAACAATTATTCCAATCAGATGAAGAAGTGTTGAAGAACTTATCAGAGCAAGTAGCTGAATTATCTCGCCTGAAAACAGCAGCAGAACAAGCGTCAACTGACTTAGTCGCTAAAAAAGAACAACTTACTGCTGAGAGTCAAGCGTTCGAAGGTTCAGTAAATGATTTAAAAAAATTAATTGCTGATAACAAAGAAGCTCTTGCAAAAGTTCAAGAACAAAAGAAAGAATCATCTGCAGTAGTGGCCTCAGCTATAACAGCTGTTGCTCAATTAACTTCAGATAAACCAGCGGTAGCCTCATCTACGCAGCAAACACCAACGACACAAGCTGCGACAGCTGAACCAGCTACAACGGTTGCCCAATCGCAAGCGCCTGCTACATCAGAAACACCAACGACGCAAGCATCTGCAACAAGCAACCAATCTGGTGGAAGAACATTAAACGTTCAAGCGACTGGATATTCTTATAATGAGCCAGGATTAAGCCCTTATACAGCGACTGGTATCGACTTACGTAAGAATCCAACAGTTATCGCAGTTGACCCAAGCGTGATTCCTTTAGGAAGCTTAGTGGAAGTTCCTGGATACGGAATTGCCATTGCAGGAGATACTGGTGGAGCCATTAAAGGAAATATCATTGACCTTCACTTCACAACGGTAGATCAAGCAAACCAATGGGGAAGACGAAACATTACGATTCGAATCTTAAACTAAACGAAAAACACTCTCGATAAGAGAGTGTTTTTTGTTGGGTATGTTTTGTTAGTGTATTTGTGATAAAATAGGTTTGTATTGAATAAAAAGGAGCAATTGTAATGATTAAATTAATTGCAATCGATATGGATGGCACATTATTAAACAGTAAAAAAGAATTATTAGAAGAGACGAAACAATATTTCAAGAACTTTCATAACAAAAACACTGAAACTTTATTAGTGCTTTGTACAGGTCGTCCTGAAACAGGGATTCGTCCGTATTTAAAAGACTTAGGTTATTTAGAAGAAAACCATTATATTATTAGTCAAAATGGTGCCAACATTTACGAGAGTCAAACAGGTAAACGTCTGATGGATGCGTTCGTTGATTCTGCTGCGATTCAAAAATGGATTGAATTAGGAAAGAAACATGGAATCAGCGTGATGGGTGCCGGCGTGGATTACTATTATTCGTTCGATGAAGATCCAACCGAATGGATGGAGTTTGATGTAAAACTTGTGAGTGGCAAGTTGAAAAGAATTCCAACCAAAGAGTCTTTAAACACTGATTTCTATAAAATCCTACTAATGGGAGATGAAGAACAACTCAATGAGTTTGAAACATTTATTCCCCAGGAGTGGAGAGACGAATTTTATGTAGTTCGTAGCCAAAAATATTTAGTTGAAGTACTAACAAAAGGTGTAAATAAAGCTTTTGGATTAGAAAAATTAGCCAAAAAACTAAATATTCAACCAAGTGAAATCGCGGCAATTGGAGACGCTGCTAATGATATCGAAATGTTAGAATACGCAGGACTTGCCATTGCGATGGGAAATGCTAGCGAAGAAGTAAAAGCTATTTCGGATATCGTGACAGATACTAATGAAAACAATGGTGTTATTAAAGCGATTGACCAGTTAATCCAGTAAGAGTTCAAAAAGCAAAATGTAACTTTTATGTTACATTTTGCTTTTTCGTTTTTAGTAGATTATGAGATTAAAAAATAATGAGGTTTTCTTGACAAATAGGCATTCCTCTAGTATTCTTTATAGCAACAATATAAATCCTTAGACAGAGACATAAAACGTACACTAAAGAGATAGAAGCCGTGGCTGAAAGCTTCTAACCGTACAAGGAAAGACACTCTTGAGGAGAATAATGCAAAGTTATTCCGGTAATTCCGTTATCATTAAGAGGGAAAGAGCTCTTTCCGAACTAAGGTGGTACCACGAAAATTTCGTCCTGACTTCTATTGAAGTTGGGATTTTTTTATTTTTATCGAAAGAAAGGATGATTCATATGATTCAAAAACCAAAAGGGACAGCCGATTTATTACCTGAAGAACTCAAAATTTGGCACTATATCGAAGAAACAGCACGCATCATTTTAGGCGATTATCAATTTGAAGAAATGCGTACACCAATGTTTGAAAGCTACGATTTATTTAGCCGTGGTGTTGGGGATACGAGTGATATCGTTTCAAAAGAGATGTATGATTTCTACGATAAAGGAGATCGTCACATTACACTTCGTCCAGAAGGAACTGCAGCGATTGTTCGTGCCTATGTTGAAAATAAATTATACGGACCAGAACATAAGAAACCTTATAAAGTGTATTATATGGCTCCAATGTTTCGTTATGAGCGTCCGCAATCAGGACGTCTTCGTCAATTCCACCAATTAGGGGTTGAAGTGTTTGGATCTACAAATCCTGCTACAGACGTTGAAACGATTGCGATGGCTTGGGATTTATTAAAAGAACTCGGATTATCAAATATGCGCTTAGTGATTAACTCACTAGGTAAAACAGCTGACCGTATTAAATACCGTGAAGCGTTAATTAGTTACTTAGAACCATTTGCAGACGAACTTAGTGAAGATTCTAAAAATCGTCTTCACAAAAATCCATTACGTGTATTAGATAGTAAAGACAAACGTGATATTGAAATCGTTAAAAATGCACCTCGCATTTTAGAATTCTTATCAGATGAAGCACGCACTCACTTTGAAAAAGTACAACAATACTTAAATGCATTAGAGATTTCATTTGAAATCGATGAAACAATGGTACGTGGGCTTGACTACTATCAAGATACAATTTTTGAAATTATGACAGATTCTAAATCATTCGGTGCCAAAACTACAATCTGTGGTGGTGGACGCTATGACGGTCTTGTACAAGAACTTGATGGACCTGAAACACCAGGATTCGGATTTGGTCTTGGAATGGAACGCCTTGTGTTATTAATGAAAGACGAACAAGTAGAAGTTCCTGAATTACAAGAACTAGATGTCTATGTTGTTGGACTTGGAGAAGCAACTGAAGAAGAAGTATTAAAACTTTCGATTTCGCTTCGTCAACAAGGATACTCAGTGGACCGTGATTTCTTTGGCCGTAAAGCAAAACCACAATTCAAGAATGCTCAAAAATATGGCGCAAAAGTGGTCATCACACTTGGTGAAGAAGAATTAGAAACCAAACAAGTACCAGTGAAAGTTATGAAGACTGGTAAAGAAGTAAAAATTAATTTACAAGAACTCTATGATGATTTCGATAGTATTTATCGTCAAATCACAATGGATACAACAGCTATTGACGAGTACTTTGGTAAATAGAAAGAGGGATGGATATGAAAAGAAGAACAGAATATTGTGGATTAATTAGTGAAAAATTAGTAGGACAAACAGTTACATTAGATGGTTGGGTTGCAAAACGTCGTGACCACGGTGGAGTTATCTTCATCGACTTACGTGACCGTGAAGGCATTATGCAAGTTGTCTTCAACCCAGCACGTAACCAAGAAGCTTTTGAAATCGCTGAAAAATTACGTTCTGAATACGTGATTCAAGTAACAGGGGAAGTGGCTTATCGCGGGGAAGGCCTAGAAAATCCAAATCTTAAAACGGGTAAATATGAACTATTAGTGGACGAAGTAGAAGTGTTCTCTCAAGCAAAAACTTCTCCTATCTATATCGATGACGAAAAAAAACCATCAGAAGAATTACGTTTGAAATATCGTTATTTAGATATTCGTCGTCGTCCAGTATTAGAAAACTTACGATTACGTCATAAAACGACTAAATCTATTCGTGAGTATTTAGACGGTGAAGGATATATCGACGTTGAAACTCCAATTTTGGCAAAATCTACACCAGAAGGAGCGCGTGACTACTTAGTACCTTCACGTGTTCACGAAGGAAGCTTCTATGCATTACCTCAATCACCTCAAACATTTAAACAATTATTAATGGGTGCTGGATTAGACCGTTACTACCAAATCGTTCGTTGTTTCCGTGACGAAGATTTACGTGGAGACCGTCAACCAGAATTTACACAAGTCGATATCGAAACAAGCTTCTTATCAGCAGAAGAAATTCAAGAAATGATGGAAGGCTTATTGAAGAAAGTGATGAAAGATACATTGGATGTGGATGTTCAAACTCCATTCCCACGTATTTCATTTACTGAAGCGATGGCTCGTTACGGAAACGACAAACCAGATACTCGTTTCGATTTAGAATTAATCGATGTGAGCGACATCATGAAAGAATCTGACCTTAAAGTGTTCAGTTCATGTATTGAAAACGGTGGAAAAGTAAAAGTCATTAACTTAAAAGGTCTTGCAGACGAATACTCTCGTAAAGATGCAGATAGCTTGGCAGATTTTGTGGCTAAATTTGGAGCTAAAGGTTTGGCTTGGATTAAAGTTGAAGAAGACGGCTTGAAAGGACCAATCGCGAAATTCATCGTGAACCAAGAAGCGGCTTTTCGTGAACGTATCAACGCTGAAGTGGGAGACATCGTATTCTTCTGTGCAGACAAACCGGAAGTTGTGGCTCAATCATTATCTGAATTACGTTTACACTTTGGTAAGAAACATAACTTAATCGATACAAACAAATTTAACTTCCTATGGGTTGTTGATTGGCCATTATTAGAACACGACGCTGAAGAAGACCGTTATGTAGCAATGCACCACCCATTCACTCGTCCAGTAAACGAAGATTTCCAAGCATTAATCGATGATCCTGCTTCTGCGAAAGCACAAGCCTACGATATCGTATTAAACGGTTATGAATTAGGCGGAGGTTCATTACGTATTTACCGTCGTGACATGCAAGAAGCAATGTTCAAAGTATTAGGATTTACAAAAGAATCTGCTGAAAGTCAATTTGGATTCTTGTTAGACGCCCTAGATTACGGATTCCCACCACATGGAGGAATAGCGCTTGGGTTAGACCGTTTAGTCATGTTACTAGCGGGTGAAGACAACATTCGTGAAGTGATTGCGTTTCCTAAGAACAGCTCAGCCGTTGACCCAATGACACAAGCTCCAAGTGAAGTGTCAGCAAAACAATTAGATGAGCTTTCATTAAAAATTAAATAAGAACTGAAAAAATTAAATAAGAACTGAATGGAATTTTAAAAGGAGGAAGAAACTTTGAAGAGTAGTAAAGGAGTTGTGTTTAAACGACAACAACGTATCCTACAACTTTTACAAGAAAATCATGAGATGTCTGTAGAAGACTTATCGAAAGAGTTAGAAGTTTCTGAAATCACCATTCGAAGAGATTTACAACAATTTGAAGATCAAGGAGTTATCGAGCGCTTCTATGGAGGCGCGCGGTATCTTGCTGGAAAAATTAAACAAGAAAACGTGGAACAAATCCAATATAATTCCATGAAAAAAAACATCGCAAGAAGAGCCGCGGGATTAGTACGAGATCATAATATGGTCTTTATTAACTCAGGCTCTACTGCCTTTTTATTATTAAATTTTCTAGCGGATGCAAATGTAACGATTTTAACGAATAATGGTCGTTCCATCTTCAAAAAACCATCTACGAAAGCATCAGTTGTGATTAGTGGAGGGGAAATTTTCGAGCAGAAAAAATCTCTCGTTGGGGATTTTGCGATTAACTCTTTTTCAAAAGCTAGAGCAGATATTTGTTTCTTAGGCGTTGGGGGAATCAGTAAAAATGGTATTTCCACTTACGCACTTCCAGAAACTGCTGTGAATCGTGTCATTTTAGAGCGTACGACAGGTCATCGGATTATTGTTACGGAAGGATTTAAGGTTGGTCGTGATTCGAACTTTCATACTGCTGACTGTAATATGATTACTCATTTAATTACAGACCACACAGCAGATCCTGAAACCATTGCTTATTTAAAGAGTATTGGTGTGAAAGTGTTGTTTATTTCATAGTGAAAAAGAATGTTGAGGTATAAAATGATTGAATTAGGAGAACGATTAACGCGTGTGGCTAGTTTTGTTCCAAACGGATCAAAAGTATGTGACGTTGGTAGCGACCATGCTTATTTACCAGTGTACTTAATCCAGAGTAACCAGATTACTTCAGCGATTGCAGGTGAAGTAGTTGAAGGACCGTTCTTATCAGCGAAGCAAACAGTTCGAGATTATCGAATGGAAGACCGCATCGAAGTTCGCTTAGGGGACGGGTTGCAGATTCTTTCAAAACATGATGAAATTACGGCTGTTACGATTTGTGGAATGGGCGGCGAACTCATTTCTCGTATCCTAGAAGCCGGATATAGTGGCGGTCATTTAAACGGTCAAGAACGACTCATTCTTCAACCAAACGTTGCGGAGCATTTTGTACGTGAATGGTTAATGAAGCATTCGTACAGCATTACTCATGAAACGGTCGTTGAAGATAATCATCGTTTATATGAAATTATTGTCGCTGAACCAGTAAATGAACGTGTAGAATACACAGAACTAGAATTAAAATACGGTCCTATTTTATTAAAAGAAGCAACAGAATTGTGTGTTGCAAAATGGAATCGAATGAACCGTAAAAATAAAGAAAT
>CALCML010000304.1 GCA_937967765.1 uncultured Carnobacterium sp. | reverse complement strand
TTGACGGAGCACCTGTGGATATCATGCAAATGCTTGATGCCAGAGAAAGACGTGCCCATACCCAACAACAATTACTAGAACAATTTAACCCGTGTGTATTGGTGTCTATTACACTCAATATTCCAGGTCCTGTTAAAAATTCAGAGGCGATTACAACCGTCTTCGCCTCTGTCATTTCTGAATTAGATGAGGCTTTACAGTCTTTTGAGAAACTTCACCAAGAAGACTTTTCATTTCAGACAGGAATGGAATTTTACCGAGTCCTTCGCGCAGACGCACTTCGTGTCAAGCGTGCTTGCTCGGAATTTGAAGAAGGACACCCACTCGGACGATTACTCGATATCGATGTTGTTGAAATGGCTGGAGAAACTCCAACGCCAATTAGTAGAACAGCACTTGGAATGACTCCAAGACGTTGTTTTATCTGCAATGAGGACGCAAAAGTGTGCGCCCGTTCTAGAAAGCACACCGTTCCTGAGATGCAAGAGCATATCGCTCGCATTGTTGCAGCATACACATCCATCGAAAGACCTTAAGAAAGGAAGATATTATGAGCAAAATTATCCGTTTAACTGAAACGGTTTTGCGTGACGGACAACAAAGTCAAATCGCGACTCGTATGTCAACTGAAGATATGTTACCAATCTTGGAAACATTAGATCAAGCTGGCTTCCATGCGTTAGAAGTATGGGGAGGAGCAACTTTTGACTCTTGTATTCGTTTCTTGAATGAAGACCCATGGGAACGTCTACGTCAAATTCGCGCAGCAGTTAAAGATACAAAATTGCAAATGTTATTACGTGGACAAAACCTATTAGGATACCGTAACTATGCTGATGATGTGGTACGTTTATTCGTAGAAAAATCTGTACAAAACGGAATCGACATTATTCGTGTATTCGATGCTTTAAACGATGTTCGTAACATGAAGACATCAATCGAAGCAACAAAATTAGCAGGCGGACACTGCCAAACAGCAATCTCTTACACAACAAGTCCAGTTCACACTGTGGACTACTATGTTGATTTAGTAGGACGCATGGCAGAATTCGGTGCAGACTCAATCTGTATTAAAGACATGGCTGGGGTATTAACACCTCAAACAGGTTACGAATTAGTAAGCCGTATTAAAGAAAAAACTGATCTTCCTTTAGAAGTTCACACTCACGCTACAAGTGGTATTTCTGAAATGACTTACTTAAAAGTAGCTGAAGCAGGCGCAGACATCATCGACACTTGCTTATCATCATTCTCTGGTGGTACAAGTCAACCTGCAACTGAATCAATGGCTTTAGCACTTAAAGATTTAGGCTTCGAAACAGGCGTTGACATGAAGAAAGTGGAAGAAGCAACAGCTTACTTCAACGGCATTCGTGATAAATTCCGTGCAGAAGGAATCTTAAACCCTAAAGTAAAAGATACAGAACCAAAAACATTAATTTACCAAGTACCTGGTGGAATGTTATCAAACCTATTAAGTCAATTAACAGAACAAGGCTTAGCTGACAAATACGAAGAAGTATTAGCAGAAGTGCCTAAAGTACGTGCTGACTTAGGTTACCCACCACTTGTAACGCCATTATCACAAATGGTTGGTACACAAGCGGTAATGAACGTGATTTCAGGTGAACGTTTCAAACTCGTTCCAAAAGAAATCAAAGACTACGTTTTAGGATTATATGGACAAGCTCCAGCAGAAATTAATCCTGAAGTGAAAGCAAAAATTATTGGAGATGCAGAAGTTGTGACAGTTCGTCCAGCTGACTTAATCGAAGATCAATTACCAGAAATTCGCGAAGAGATTAAAGAATACGCTAAATCTGACGAAGATGTGTTAATGTACGCACTCTTCCCACAACAAGCGAAAGATTTCTTAGGTCGTCGCGAAGATCCATTCTACGATGTACCATTACAAACAGTAGATGTGACTTTAGACTTACAATAATTTCTAAGAAAGCTGAAAGGCTAGGCTCCGCGCCCGGCTTTTCAGCTTTTTGTGTGCTTTAAACTGTGCTATAATGAGGGGAAAGACAATGCAAAGGAAGTGAAGAAATGGGACGTTTTAGAGAAGACATGGAAACTTATAAAAGAAATGATCCGGCGGCAAGAAGCAGCCTGGAAATTGTGTTGACGTACCCAGGATATCACGCAACGGTCTTGCACCGTGCTGCGCATTGGTTACATACAAAGGCAAAGCTGAGACTGCTGGCTCGAATGGTGAGCGGCTTTAGCAGGTTCCTAACGGGTATCGAGATTCATCCAGGGGCAACGATTGGACGCAGGTTCTTTATCGACCATGGCATGGGGATTGTTATCGGAGAGACCACGATTATTGGAGACGACGTGAGAATGTTCCATGCGGTAACCTTAGGCGGAACCGGAAAAGATACAGGCAAGCGCCATCCAACCATCGAAAACGGTGTGCTCTTATCGGCGCATTCGCAAGTCATTGGACCTGTAACGGTTGGAGAATATGCCAAAATTGGAGCGGCGGCAGTTGTGTTAGATGACATTCCTGCTCATACTACAGCAGTTGGTCTACCAGCACGAGTGGTTCGCGTCCATACACCAGAAGAAATTGAAAGAGATACGACTATCGGAGGAAACTTATGATTCAAATCTACAACACTTTAACAAGACAAAAAGAAGCATTTAAACCGATTGAAGAAGGCAAAGTGAGCATGTATGTGTGCGGTCCAACGGTTTATAACTATATTCATATCGGGAATGCACGTAGTACGGTTTCCTTTGATACGATTCGTCGTTACTTTGAATACCGCGGCTATGACGTGAATTTCGTTTCGAATTTTACAGACGTGGACGATAAAATCATTCGCGTGGCCAACGAAACTGGCATGACGGCTGAAGAAGTTTCTAAGAAATATATCGAAGCGTTCTTTGAAGATACAAACGCTCTAAACGTGAAGAAGGCGACTCTAAATCCAACGGTTATGAACACAATGGATGACATTATTGCCTTTGTAGCGGACTTAGTCGATAAAGGCATGGCCTATGAATCAGAAGGCGATGTGTATTTCATCACTGAAAAATTCAAAGACTATGGAAAACTCAGTGACCAACGCATCGAAGACTTACAAATCGGCGCAAGTAATCGTACAGCCTCAGAGGATGATGCGAAAAAACGCAATCCATTAGACTTTGCATTATGGAAGAGCGCAAAACCAAACGAAATTAGCTGGAACTCTCCATGGGGCAAAGGTCGTCCAGGATGGCATATCGAATGCTCGGTTATGGCGACAAAACACTTAGGCGATACAATCGACATTCACGGTGGTGGGCAAGACTTAGCGTTCCCTCACCATGAAAATGAAATCGCGCAAAGTGAATCCAAAACAGGTAAGAAATTTGCGAACTACTGGATGCATAATGCGTTTGTAACGATGGGCGAAGAGAAAATGAGTAAATCACTTGGAAACTTCGTGCTCGTTCACGACTTAATCGAGAAATTGGATCCACAAGTACTCCGTTTCTTCTTAGCAAGTGCGCATTACCGTCGTCCGTTGAAATTTAGCGAAGCAGCTCTACAAGAAGCAGCTGTGAACCTTGAAAAAATCCAAACAACGTTCAAGAATGCACGCTACCGCTTAGAAACAGCCGTAGATGCATTGCCAGAAGATGCAGAACGCTTAGCGAAATTTGCGGCGATTGAAGCAGAATTCCAAAAAGAAATGGATGATGACTTCAACGCGGCAAACGGGATGACTGTGTTATATCAATGGTTGAAAGAATGGAATGTGTACTTAGAACAAGAAGTGGTTTCAAAAGCAGTACTCGAAGCGCTCCTAGAAAAAGCAACGGTTCTATTTGGAATCTTCGGTATCGTTGAAAAACAAGAAGCACTACTTGATGATGATATTCAAGCCTTAATCGATGAACGTCTTGAAGCGCGTAAAGCGAAAAACTTTGCTCGCAGTGACGAGATTCGTGATTTACTAAAAGAACAAGGGATTGTATTAGAAGACACTCCACAAGGAACACGATGGAGAAGAGAAGCATGACAGAAAAAAACTGGAAGCTGTTAAACGGTTTGGCCTTGGCCTATATGGGTGACGGGATTTATGAAGTGTATGTCAGAAATCACGTGATGCAAAAAGGGTTAACAAAGCCAAATCGATTGCACGCGACCGCAACGAAGTTTGTTTCGGCAAAGGCGCAAGCACGCTTGATGCAACAAATGCTGGAACAAGAAAACTTCTTAACGGAAGAAGAATTAGAAATTTACAAACGAGGACGCAATAGTAAGAGTCATACGGTGGCAAAAAATGCAGACGTAGGAACGTACCGTATTGCGACTGGTTTTGAAGCATTAATGGGGTACTTATATTTATCAGGCCAACAAGCCCGCCTAGAAGAACTCATTAATTGGTGCTTACAACAAGTGGAAGGTGAATAGCAATATGGCACGAAATGAATATGCACCAAAGAAAAAATCAAGAAACGGAAATCGTTCAGACCGTGGGCGTCCTGAGCGCACAGAGAAGAGACAGCGCCCAGCTCGTGAACACGTAGAACGCCCTGAAACTCAGGAAGTAGTAGACTTCGTGTTTGGTCGTCATGCAGTGGTGGAAGCCTTGCAGACACCAGACCGAGTGAACCGCGTCTTTATCCAAGAAGGAACTTCTGGTCGAGATGCCGCAAAAGTCATCGAACTGGCGCGTGAAAAAGGCATTCAAGTTCAAACCGTTCCAAAGACAAAGATTGAAGACCTTGTCGGCAATGCCGTTCACCAAGGGCTAGTGGCTTCGATTGCGGCGTATGAATATGCCGACCTAGAGGATGTCTTTAAGAAAGCCGAAGAAAAAGGCGAAGATCCATTTATCGTTATTTTAGATGGAGTGGAAGATCCGCATAACTTAGGAAGTATTTTACGTACAGCTGACGCAACAGGCGTTCACGGGATTATTATTCCAAAACGCCGTTCCGCTTCACTGACAGCGACTGTTGCCAAAGCCTCAACTGGAGCCATCGAACATGTGCCGGTTGTTCGCGTGACGAATTTAACGCAGACGATTGAACAATTGAAGGCTAGAGGGGTCTGGGTATTTGGAACCGACATGAACGGAACCGACTACCGCAAATGGAATACTAGCGGACCTCTTGCAATCGTGATGGGGAACGAAGGAAAAGGCGTGTCTCGTATCGTGAAGGAAAGCGTGGACGAAATGGTGACCATTCCAATGGTCGGACATGTCCAAAGTCTTAACGCGAGCGTGGCGAGTGCCTTAATGATGTACGAAGTCTTCCGTAACCGTTCGTTATAGGAAACGGGGGATGCAGATTGAAAAAGCAACTGTACATTGTGGATGGCTATAATATGATTGGCGCTTGGCCAGAACTAGTGGCATTGAAGAAGCAAGACGACTTAGAGAGTGCGAGGGATTTACTCATTCAACGCTGCTCGAATTTTCAGAAGTTTGAAAATATCGAAGTCTGGATTGTATTCGATGCGCAGTTTGTACCAGGAATTACCCAGTCGTTTGACGAAGCTGAAGTCAAGGTGATTTTTACGTCCGAAGGGGAGACGGCGGATAGCTATATTGAGCGTACGGTATCAGAAATGAACACGCGCCTCATTCAAGTATCCGTAGCGACCAGCGACTTGGCCGAACAGTGGCTCATTTTCCAAAAAGGAGCCCTGCGTAAATCAGCTAGAGATTTTTATAAGGAATTAGAAAGTAGTAGGGATAAACAAACGGAGATGGCACGAACTTTCCATCATAAAGGAAGTACGCGCCGAAATCCCTGGAGTGACGCACAAATGGCACTACTGAATCATTTGCGCTTCAGCTTGGGAGGCAGTGCAAAAAAGAAAAAATAGTGAATTAGCGCATTTCAAATACGCAACTTCACACTTTCTTCATAAATTGTGGTGTGTGATTTCATATTAATGATGTACAATCTGTGAAGAAAACTTATAATAATTATAATTTAGCTATAAAAAAGGAGTGTATGTCATGCATATCTTAATGATTGAAGATACAGAAGCAGTTTGCGAAATGATGGAAATGTTTTTTGAAAACGAAGGTTGGAAGGCAAGCTTCTACCACGATGGTAAAGAAGGTCTTGATGCATTCTTAGAAAACCAAAACAAATGGGGCGTTGTCATTCTTGATGTCAACTTACCAAGCATGGACGGAATGCAAATTTGCCGTCAAATCCGCCAAGTGAACCAAAATGTTCCTATCGTGATGCTTACAGCACGCGATTCAGAAAGTGACCAAGTTATCGGTCTTGAAATTGGTGCAGACGACTATGTTGCAAAACCATTTAGTGCCGTAACAATCATGGCTCGTATTAAAGCATTATTACGTCGTACACAACGCGCTACTGTTGCAGACAACACATTTGCTTCAGAATTCGATGTTGAAACAGATCACGTGAAAATCAATACGAAAACACACGAAGCGTTTATCGATGGTAAACAAATCGAAAACTTAACACCAAAAGAATTTGACTTATTAATGGTAATGGCGAAACACCAACGTCAAGTATTCACTCGTGAACACTTATTAACGAAAATCTGGGAAGATCCTTTCTACGGTGACGAACGTACCGTTGACGCTCACATCAAGAAACTTCGCCAAAAAATCGAGGCTGTTGGTCCTCACGTAATTCATACGGTTTGGGGCGTAGGGTATAAATTTGACGATAGCGAGTTGTAATCCATGAAATACTTTTATCAGCAACTCTTCGGGTTCGTATCCGTGGTGCTGTTAACGATTGCTGCCTGTGGAATTCTTTTCTACAACGTAATGAGTAATAATGTGTATACACAGCGGTCTCAGCAGTTGCAGTCGTATGCCAAAGGATTAATTGCGACTGAAATGAACGATGCGGATATTTACAAGTTGGGGACCATTTTACGCGAGGAAAATGTCAGTATAGCGATGTTTGATGAAAATAACGCGATGACCTATCCTTCTAGTAGTTTAGATACAAAATCTGCACTAACAGAGGATGAATTAAACCACTTAAAAAATGGTGCTGCGATTAACTTGAAAGAAGTTCAAATGAACTTTACCGGAGAAGCCGTAGATAACTTAATCACGGTGTATTATCCCATTATTAAAAATGGACAGTATAAAGGATATGTGGCTTTAGCCAGTCCGATGAGTCGTATTCAAACCGAAGTACGCGAACTTCGTAATTCGATGTTTATTGCGTTTGGCGCTGCGATTATCATTGGAATTATGATGAGTTTTGTTTTTGCAAACTATCAAACACGTCGTATCAACAAACTACGTATGGCGACTCATAAGATTTCGGAAGGGGACTTCGATGTTAAACTTCCAGTCGAAAGTCGAGACGAGTTTGACGACTTAATGAAAGACTTTAACAACATGGCGCATTCGCTCCGCGAGTCTGAAAGAGAGGTTGAGCGACAAGAAAATGTTCGCCGACAATTTATGATGGACGTGGCGCACGAAATGCGTACCCCATTGACAACCATGAATGGATTGCTCGATGGCTTGAAATACAATATGGTGCCAGAGTCTCGTCGTGGCCGTTCGCTTGAACTCATTTCTAGTGAAACACAACGATTGATTCGCCTCGTTAACGAAAACCTCGACTACGAGAAGATTCGTTCGAACCAAATTGTATTAGTACAACACCGTTTTGCAGGGATTGGAGCCATCCAAACCGTTGTAGAACAAATTCGCGAATTAGCGAAAGTTAAAAACAATACATTGCGCTATGAATGCGATAAAGACTTCAGCGTCTATGCCGACTATGACCGCTTTGTCCAAATCTTGGTGAACATTACAAAGAATGCGAACCAATTTACGGATAACGGGGAAATTCTAGTGAAGGCATGGAACGAAGGGGAAAAAGCGATTGTCGAAATTTCTGATACGGGTATCGGAATTGACGAGAGCGAAATCAAAGAAATCTGGGAACGTTTCTACAAAGCAGACGTTTCAAGAAAGAGCACGAAGTACGGAGAAAGCGGCCTTGGCCTTGCGATTGTGAAGTCGCTTGTGGATAGTCACCGCGGTAAAATCTCTGTGAAGAGTGAAGTCGGCAAGGGTACAATCTTTAGAGTCGTATTCCCTGGCGAAAGCGAATTGTAATTTAAGGAGAACGAACAAGGAGGAAGAACATGTATTTACTTGGCCCATTCTATCAATGGCTAGTCCGATTATTTGATGGGCGAGTGAATCACCTTCCACTTGTTCGTTTGTTTATTTTCAGTGTAGACCACGCAATCGTCCTGTTTCTCGGATGGCTGATCGTTTGGTCTATTTATTTATTCTTCCATCGAAAAGGCGAAATCGCCTGGAAGTGGGAGCTCTACCGAAACTTATTTATCTTCTATATTATATTGCTCGCGCAGCTCACGATTTTCAGAAGTACGAACGAGACATTTACGCTACAGGTCGTCTCGCATCCGCTCTCGGATATTATGTGGGTGCCATTTGTCGATAGTATTAAGTTATTTATGCAAGGTTCGGTCTTTGCGGCGTATTATAATGTAGTAGGAAATATCGTGTGGTTTATGCCGCTTGGATTTTTCTGCGGTTTGCTCTATGGAAAAGAAAAAGGACACTCCCGTTCGCTCTGGTACGGGTTCTGGACCTCTTTTGCCATCGAGTTCTTTCAATTTATCTTTTACACAGGAGTCAGCCATATCGACGATATTCTCTGCAATGTTCTTGGAAGTTGGCTTGGATTTCTACTGTATCGTGCCATTATGAAATGGAGGGGAAAATAATCTATGGGAACAATCATCGTGAAACAAAAAGCAGCGGGATTGATTAAAAAAGGAAGTCCACTAATCAGTCAGATGGACCTAGCGCAAGAGCTTCGCACAGATGAAGGTGAAGTGGTGAAAGTGCTTGACCAACAGCGTCGCTTCTTAGGGATGGCCTATGTCGGCTTCCAAAATAAGGGAGTTGCGTGGGTATATAGCCGGGAAGAAGACGAAGAGTTAGATGATGCGTTCTTTAGCGACATCTTCAAAACGGCCTTCGAGAATCGCCGTGCGCTACTACATTCGGACGATACGACGACTTTTCGTCTCTTCAATGGGGAAGGCGACGGCTTCGGCGGAGTGACGATTGACTGGTATGACGGTTTTATCGTTGTCTCTTGGTATAGCGAGGGAGTCTATCATTACCGCGACCTGATTTTGACGCAGGCACTTGCTTCGTTTGAAGGCGTCAAAGGGGTTTACGAAAAGATTCGTTTCAAGAATGAAGCGGACTTGCCTGAAAGCCAATTTGTCGGCGGGGCAGAAGCACCAGAACCATTAATCGTATTAGAGAATGGTGTTAAATACGCGACCTATATGAATGAAGGATTGATGACAGGTATCTTCCTAGACCAACGCGAAGTGCGCGAAACGATTCGTCAGCGTTACAGTGCAGGGCGTACGGTATTAAATACCTTCAGTTATACTGGTGCATTCTCTGTGGCTGCAGCGATGGGTGGCGCCATTAAAACGACCAGCGTGGACGTTGCCAACCGCAGTCTTGAGAAGACAAAAGAGCAGTTTACAGTCAACGGTATCGATCCTGAAACGCAACAAATCTATGTGATGGACGTGTTCGATTATTTCAAATACGCCGTGAAGAAACAGTTGACGTTTGATACGGTTGTGGTCGATCCACCAAGTTTTGCCCGTACGAAGAAGAGAACTTTCTCTGTGGCAAAAGACTACGGCAAACTAGTAGCTCAAATCACACCATTAGTCGCACCAAAAGGCACGCTCGTGTTATCAACAAACGCAGCGAATGTGAGCGAATCTCAATTTCAACAAATGATTGAGAAAGGCATCCAGGAAGCAGAAGGCAATCGCAAGTTCCGCATCGTCTTGAAAAAAGGATTACCAAGCGATTTTGCAGTCCCAGTAGCCACACCGCTAAGCGATTATCTCAAAGTTTTCTTTATTGAATTTGACAACTAGAACAACTGCCCGAAATTCACTTATAAGTGAATTTCGGGCAGTTTTCGTACGCACATCAAACTCCCTGCACAAACCCCGCCCTTATCGCCTTTTCGCAGCACGGGAGGCCGTTAAAGGCACCGACATGTCATTTTCGCACTTTGGCACAAATCCCATTGCAACGCGATTTCTAGCAGTTCACTTTTTTGCAAAAAAATCCCATTTTCTTACAAACCACGAAAAACTTGCGGATTTTATAACCACAGCATTGGGGAAGTGCAACCAATGTGAATTACTGACTCTAGGGTGAAACCCGTAGAGTCAGTTTGAAGC
>CALCML010000303.1 GCA_937967765.1 uncultured Carnobacterium sp. | reverse complement strand
CCTACCAATCCTAATTCTTGACGTTCTTCTTGTGTAAATGCTGTCCCTTTATTTTTGAAAGGGTTGTTTAAAATATCGTGTCCACGCATGGTGATTCCTCCTCATGGCCTTTGTTCGTATAAAATAGAGTGCCTACGACTTAATTCCTATACTACTCCTATTTTGAACAATTACGAGTCAAAACCCTTCGATTTGAAAAGATTTAACTTTAAAGACACAAAAAAAGAGAAAAGAGCGATCTCTTCTCTCTAACGTAATGTGTATAACTTTCCTTTTGTGCTTCCGCTTGAAGTGAGTAACCCAACTTCCACGAAGAGCGATAAATAACGTCGAACAGTTGCGGCACTGAGCCCAGTGAGGTCTTGTGCCTGCTGGTTGCCGATATTTCCATACTGTTCTAAATAAGCCTTCACTTGCTCAAAGACTTCGCGCTCTTTTGGCTTTAACGAAGGCAAGACGACATAATTAGCACTTTCTTCTTCGATGCGGTCTTGTACTTTCACTTCTTCCAATGTTTCCAAAATCACTTCGAGCATAAACTCGACAAAAACTGTCGCATCATTTGCCTTGTTGCTGATGGCGAGCGCGTCATAATAGCCTTGTTGATGGGCATGAATCACGGACTCAATCGGAAGCCATTCGAATAACGGATTCCACCGGCTTAAGATAAGGCTTTGCCATAAGCGCCCCATGCGACCGTTCCCGTCTTCAAATGGATGAATGATTTCCAATTCAAAATGAACGAGACACGATTTCACTAAATCGAGCAAATCACTGTTCTTAGCCCACGAGAACAACTCTTTCACGAGCCCTGGAACAAACTGCGGACGTGCGCCCACATGAATCACTCGCCCGCTCGCATCATAAACGCCAACATCACTCAAGCGAAACTGTCCCGGATGCTTCACAAGGCCGTGTGTTAACAAGTGGTGTGCCTCCAGAAAATCCACCACGCTATACGGATCCATCGAAAAGACACGTTCATACGCCTCATACGCATTTTGCACCTCATGAATATCCTTTGGTGGTCCAAGCACCCTACGTCCCTCGATAATATCTGTTACTTGCTCCAGCGTCAAACTATTATTTTCGATTGCTAGCGAGGACTGAATCGAGCGAATTCGATTTTCCTTGCGCAGTAATAGCGGACGTTTCTCTATGGAATATTTCGTTAGGAGTTCCGCAATATTGTGCACTAGTCCTAGCATCTTTTCTGTGATTTGAAAATTCACTTGCATCCGTCTCACCTCTCTTTTCTTTATTGTACTGGTACTTTTTTATTAAATCAAGCGAATTATGAGCGGAAAGTGAGCGGAAAAGTTGAGTTTCCCTATTGATTTATTGTATACACAGAACTATACTACTGTATATACAGTAAACAAAAGGGAGAGTTTTATTCTGATGAAAAATGTTCGTTTTATGACACTAACCGCACTATTAACCGCGATTGCCATCTTCATTCCTATCGCGATGCCATTAAAATTGGTGATTCCACCTGCTTCGTACACACTTGGAAGCCACGTTGCAATCTTTATCGCGATGTTTATCAATCCGTGGATGGCCATCTTCGTCGTTCTTGGGTCCTCTTATGGATTCTTTATTTCCGGGGCGTATCCACTCGTTATCGTATTCCGCGCGCTTTCGCATATTCTCTTTGCGACACTTGGAGCCTTTTTCCTACAAAAATATCCAAAGACGCTAGAAAACCGCAAAGCATCATGGATTTTCAACTTCGTATTGGCGCTCATTCACGCAGTCGGCGAAGTATTAGCCTGCGTGCTCTTCTACTCCGTTTCAGGGACGGATCTTCAAAGCATGTTTTACGTCCTCTTCGTCCTAGTCGGATTTGGTACAGTGATTCACAGTATGGTAGACTATGAAATAGCACTAGCGGTGTATAAAGTTTTACAAAAAAGACGTTAAAAGAGGGACACTATGCCAAAAGAACGAAAAGCTGAACTACTAAAACTACTGAAAAACGCGCCAAAGCCACTCAACGGTCAAAGCCTGGCGGAACATTTCCACGTAACACGACAAATTATCGTGCAAGACATCGCACTTCTTCGCGCTGATGGGGCCACGATTCTATCGACGAACCGCGGATATGTCTACAAGGAGCAAGAGAGTTCGCCGTACGTTCATCGCCTCTTCAAGGTCAAACACGATACCGAGGCTATCGAGAGTGAACTTCTAGCCATTGTCGATAATGGAGGTCGCGTCCAAAATATTCAAATCGA
>CALCML010000302.1 GCA_937967765.1 uncultured Carnobacterium sp. | reverse complement strand
TATAAACGTTGAAATGATGCGGTTTTTAGCGGTATATTCAACAACCCCGTTTTAGGCCAATTGCACAGAACCGGAAGTTTGTAGTAAATTTTCCGAGAAAAAATCAAAAAAATTTTTTCAGTCACGTCCCCCTTCAAACTGCCAAAAATCCTCACAAACCCCTATGGTATGCACTTTCTAACACCCTGCACCGTCCCCGTCAAACTGAGTGGCGCAACACTTTTTTTCATTTTTTTATAAAGGATTTGAACAAAACGCACAAAAAAGATGATACCGAAGAAATTTGCGGATTTTATAATCGCAGTAACAGGGAATCGCATCGGATGTGAATTAGGCGGAGTAGGGACTTGTCCCGTACTCCGCTTTTGAAGATTCGAAGGTGCAAGACCTAGGCTTGCACCGGTGCCCTGTAACAGCGATTATAAAAATAATCCGCAAGGATTCGAAGGTATCATTATTTTTGTGCGTATTTAACACTCTTACTTCTTCACTTTTTGCTATTTTGTGGTATCCTATGTAAAGAGAAAATGAAAGAAAGTAGTAGCGCCATGAAGAAAATTATCGTTATCAATACCGGTGGTACGATTGCCATGAGTGAAGACCGCTCAACCGGTAACGTAACCCCAACAAGCACCAACCCATTAACAAACTCCGACACCATTTTTGCCCCAATCGCAAGTGTCGTCGTAGAGGATCTATTTAACCTTCCGTCTCCACATATGACGGAGGAAAAAATGTGGGAAGTTCAAAAGCGAATCGTTCAAGCGCAACAAGAAGGTTTTGACGGAGCGGTAGTGACTCACGGTACCGATACATTAGAAGAAACAGCGTATTTCCTAGAGTTAACAACAGATGGAAAATTCCCAATCGTTTTAACAGGAGCGATGCGTTCAAGCAATGAAATCGGAGCGGACGGGTTAGCGAACTTGCGCAGTGCCATTATTACGGTAACGAGTCCAGAGAGTGTGGATAAAGGCGTTCTTGTTGTAATGAATGATGAAGTTCATGCAGCAACGTATGTGACGAAGACACATACAACGAACGTAGCGACTTTCCAAACACCAACTTTTGGACCACTCGGTTTAGTATCAAAGAGTGAAGTGATTTACTTCCAAAAATTTTTACATCATGAATACTATCCAATCCAAGAACTCGTGGACAAGGTATACTTATTAAAAGCATATGCCGGAATGGATTCGATGTTATTTGATGCCATTGCTGATTCAGATGCGAATGGATTGATCATCGAAGCTCTTGGAGCAGGTAACTTACCGCCAACGACACTTCCTGGGTTGCAACGTTGCTTAGACAAAGGGATTCCAGTCGTGCTTGTATCGCGTGCATTTAACGGTGTTACCTACGATGTATATAATTATCTTGGTGGAGGCAAACAGCTTCATGAAGCAGGAGTGATTTTCACAACAGGGCTTAGCGGACAAAAGGCTCGTGTGAAATTATCGGTGTTATTAAGCGCTCATGCGAATAGAGAAACAATCATTAGAGCATTTCAAGTATAGGAAAGAGGAATAGATATGGTTAGAAAAATTGGACGAGTGGTTCGTCAATATGAAGGAAAACCGATTATTTACGGCATGCCACTAGAAGAGCTAACAGCTTGGTTTGAAGCAAAAGGCGAAAAGAAATTCAGAGCAGGACAATTATGGGACTGGCTTTACCGCAAACGTGTAACTAGTTTTGAAGAAATGACAAACTTGCCAAAATCACTGATTGAACAGTTACAAGAAGAGTTCACATTCCCAGTATTAAACGAACGTATCAAACAACAATCAACAGACGGAACACGTAAATTCCTCTTTGAATTAGCAGACGGCCTCTTAATCGAAACGGTATTAATGCCACAAGAATACGGCTTATCCATCTGCGTAACGACACAAGTAGGATGTAATATCGGATGTACTTTCTGTGCCAGCGGAATTATCGCAAAACAACGTGACCTTGTTGCTGGGGAAATCGTAGCGCAAGTCATGCACGTGCAACGTACTTTAGACGAAGTGTCTCCTGGGGACCGTGTCAGCCATATCGTAGTCATGGGGATTGGGGAACCATTCGATAACTATGATAACGTGATTAAGTTCTTGAAAGTTGTTAACTCTGATAAAGGTCTTGGAATTGGGGCTCGTCATATCACAGTATCTACAAGTGGTTTGGCTCCAAAGATTCGCGAGTTTGCAGACGAAGGACTACAAGTCAACCTAGCGTTGTCGCTTCATGCGCCAGATAATGATACACGTTCTCGTATCATGCGTATTAACCGTAAATATCCAATTGAAGTCGTGATGGATGCGATTAATGAATATATTGCAAAAACTAATCGTCGTGTAACCTTCGAGTACATCATGCTTGATCACGTGAATGACTCTGTGGAACAAGCGCAACAATTGGCCGACCTTCTTGCGGATAAGAAACGTCTTTCATATGTCAACTTAATTCCGTATAACAAAGTTCGTGAACATGACCAATATGAACGTAGTGGAAAAGAACGAGTAGTCGCTTTCTACGATGTCTTGAAGAAAAACCACATCAACTGTGTCGTTCGTAAAGAATTTGGACATGATATCGAAGCAGCCTGCGGACAATTACGTTCAAGCCAAATGAAACGTGACCGCGCTGAAAAAACAAAAGCATAATAAAATAGATGAACCACACTTCAGAAGAGAGGTGTGGTTTTTTGTGTGCAAAAATCAATATTTTTATAGGAATTTGATTGAAATCTACAAAAGAACTCTATTTTCTAAAAGAAAATTTGCTATAATATTAGCAAAGGAAGCGGTAACAGAAACGATTAAATGAAGATACAAGTACAGGAAGGAGTCAAACGAATGCTAGAAGTTCATATTCAGAATTTTTCATATGGAAAAAAAGAGATTCTAAATCAGATTGACTTAGAGCTTCCATCGTCTCAAATTATTGGACTAGTAGCACCAAATGGTGTAGGAAAATCCACGCTTATCCAGATACTGTCTGGGCACTTAAGAAATAACGGTATTTCGGTGTGCTATCAAGGAAAAAATTATACAACCGAACCATTATTTATGAGACAACATATCGTGAAAATGCCTGATCAATCTGAATTATATGATGAGTTAAATGGAATCGAGCATTTGAATTTCTATGCCTCGATGTGGAAAGTAGAACCTGGAACTGTTCAAACTGTGATAGAGCAGTTAAAAATGGAAGACTATATTCATCAAAAAGTGGGTGGGTATTCACTCGGGATGCGGCAACGTCTTTGTTTTGCATTAGTGCTGGTTACAAAAGCAGACTATATGCTTGTGGATGAAGTGATGAACGGGTTAGATCCGGATAATGTGGAATTGATTTCTAAAGTGTTGAGACAGTTACGGGATGAAGGAAAGACAATCGTGATGGCCTCTCATTTACTGAACAATCTTGATTCGATTGCCGACAAGATTTATTTTATGAAAGAGAAACGAATCGCATTGGAATATTCACCGCAAAAAGAAGGCGTTGATACACTACAATTGACCTTTATTTCAAAAGAGTATTTCGAAAAGTTTGTAGAGCAATTTCCAAGAGAAGTAGAAATGATGAATCGCGAAGGAAGACAGATTAGCATTCACCTTACGGAGGGTGAGCTTCCAAAAGAAAAATGGAATTGGATACTAGAAAACATCCATCAATGTAGTGAAATTAAGATTGGAGCAAAAGGTTGTTACGC
>CALCML010000301.1 GCA_937967765.1 uncultured Carnobacterium sp. | reverse complement strand
ATTACGAGTAGAGATTCCGCAAAATCCTGCGATATCCTCATTCGTAACGTTAAAATCAATGAGGATTCCGCCTTCTGCTCCCACCCCAAATTGATTCACTAATTTATATAGGAAAGAACATACTGCTCCTTTTTTCCCGTTCATTGTCATATATTGCAACGACTCGATGGTTTCAGATAATTTATTACGGTAATATTCACGCACGTAATCTTGCAACTGTTGGTCGTTTTTCACGTATTCCCAAAACTTAATACGAGGGATACGGTAGAACGTTGCTTCGTCGCTTTCGATACGGACGTTAAATGGTGCAGATGTGTAGTTCGACACCTCATCACGTACCAATGAAACAATATCGACCGGTGTCACATAATCTAAATTAAACTCACGGCCATCATTCATAATGATACTTGTCTTTACAACCCCATCGATTAACACATACGTATACGCTTGTTCCAAACCACGGTAAGCCAAGTACATATGTTTTTTCTTCTTTATAATAGGGGTATTTTCTTTTTCTAAAAAATTAATTAAATATTCTTCGTTGTTCAAATTGAACACTCCCTTAAGCAAATTCCTATACACACTATTATCATCTTATCACAAAAATTAACGTTAACAAATGTTACTAACCTTTGAGACTTCCAAGTGCACTATTTTACGTATACTTATAATCGTATTAAAAATTTAAGGAGATGTTATCATGGTTGAAATTAAACTACCTTATGACAAAAAATCTATTACTGCTGTAATTCCTGACAAAAACTTTGCTGGATTACTTGAATCTAAAGCTGAAAACTACCACAACCCACTTTCTGAACAAGAAACAGTGGAAAAATCTATGGATAATCCAATTGGTAGCCAAACATTAGAAGAATTAGCAAAAGGCAAAAAAGATATCGTGTTAATCAGTTCTGACCATACACGTCCAGTTCCTTCACATATCATCACACCAATCATTTTACGTCGTATCCGTAGCGTAAACCCAGACGCTCGTATCCGTATTTTAGTTGCGACTGGTTTCCACCGTCCTTCAACTCGCGAAGAGTTAATTAACAAATACGGTCAAGAAATCGTGGACAACGAAGAAATCGTAATGCACATTTCTACAAACGACGAAGACATGGTTAAAATCGGTCAATTACCTTCAGGTGGTGACTGCATCATCAACCGTATCGCTGCTGAAGCAGACTTACTAATCGCTGAAGGATTTATCGAAAGCCACTTCTTCGCTGGATTCTCTGGCGGACGTAAATCAGTTCTTCCTGGGGTTGCTTCATATAAAACAATTATGGCAAACCACAGTGGTGACTTTATCGATTCAGAAAAATCACGTACTGGTAACTTAGACCACAACCCAATCCACGAAGATATGTTATACGCAGCACGTACTGCAAACTTAGCCTTCATCGTAAACGTTGTATTAGACGGTGAAAAACATATCATCGGTTCATTTGCCGGAGACATGGTTGAAGCGCATAAAGTAGGTTGCGAATTCGTTCGTGAATTAGCTCATGTTACTAAAATTCCTTGCGACATCGCCGTTTCAACAAATGGTGGTTTCCCATTAGACCAAAACATCTACCAAGCGGTTAAAGGAATGACTGCTGCTGAAGCTACAAACAAAGAAGGCGGCGTGATTATCATGGTTGCTGGATGTCAAGATGGTCACGGTGGTGAAGGTTTCTACCGTAACTTAGCAGACGTTAAAGACCCTAAAGACTTCTTAGACCAAGCCATTAACACTCCAAGACTTGAAACAGTTCCAGACCAATGGACTTCTCAAATCTTAGCGCGTATTCTAGTACACCACCATGTAATCTTTGTATCTGACTTAGTTGAACCAAGTCTTATCACAAACATGCATATGGAATTAGCGAAAACATTTGACGAAGCTCTTGCTCGTGCCTTCGAACTTCAAGGAGCAGACGCAAAAGTAACAGTTATCCGCGATGGATTATCTGTTATCGTTGAAGATAAATAATATGAAACAAGAAGAAATCCTACAACAAGTTAAAGATGGACGCCTCTCAATTGAAGAAGCGTCCACCCTTCTGAAAGGGATTGAAGACATTGGTTACGCGGCCATTGATCTTTCTCGCCAAAAGCGCAATGGATTTCCAGAAATCATCTATGGTGAAGGAAAAAACATTGAGCAATTAATTGGCATCATCACGGCAATGAATGAGCATAAAACAGCTATTCTTGCAACACGCGTCAACGCTGAAAAAGGTGAAGCTCTCTCCCTTGCTTTCCCTGAAGGGGTCTACGAACCTCTCGGACGTACCTTCGTCTTGAACCCGATTGCCCCAAAACATGAACACTACATCGCAGTTGTCACAGCTGGCACAAGCGACATTCCTGTTGCCGAAGAAGCGGCTGTCACCGCTGAGACATTCGGAAATCACGTCAAACGTATTTACGACGTTGGAGTTGCGGGAATTCACCGCCTCTTCAATCGTCTCGAAGACATCCAAGGCGCTAGCGTCGTGATTGTCATCGCCGGTATGGAAGGTGCTCTTGTCAGTGTCGTTGGCGGGTTAGTAGATGTTCCTGTGATTGCCGTTCCAACCAGCATCGGATATGGAACGAATCTTCAAGGCGTGACGACTTTACTCAGCATGCTGACTTCTTGCGCAAGTGGCGTTACTGTCGTGAACATCGATAACGGTTTTGGTGCAGCGTATTCAGCAAGCATGATTAACAACATTCGAGGAGGACTCGCATGAGCACATTATATTTAGAACCATTTTCTGGGCTGAGCGGTGATATGTTAAATGCTCTCCTACTCGATTTAGGAGCCGACCGCAAGCATCTTGAAGAATCTCTTAAGACCATTTCCCTCGACGGCTATCATCTTCATGTAGACCGTATCGCGAAAAGCAGTATTTGGGGAACAGACTTCGATGTGCATATGGAACACGGTGAAAAAGACCATGGCATCGCTGGTGACTTTGATCATCACCATCACGAACATGACCACCACCACCACCACGAGCACGAGCATCATCATCATGAACATGCTCATTCACATACGCACGAAGAACACACACATGCACACACTCACATGCATGAGCACTCACACGATCATCATCATGAGCACGAACATACTCACGACGGTCATTCTCATGAACATACACATAGTCATCACCACCATCACGGAGAAGTTCGTGGGTTGAAAGAAATCGAAACGATTATTCTTTCAAGTGGCGTTAGTGACTTTGTAAAAGAAAAAAGTTTGGAAGTATTCCGTGACATCGCACAAGCGGAAGCAAACGTACACCAAATGCCTGTGGAGGAAATTCATTTCCACGAGGTTGGCGCAACAGACTCTATCATCGACATCATGAGCTTCTTCATTTTGTGGGAAACACTCGACATCGATGCAGTATACAGCACGGCTGTCACTGAAGGTAGCGGTACGATTACCGTTGCACATGGAGTCATGCCTGTACCGGTTCCTGCTGTAATGCAATTAAGACTCGGAACAAGCATTCCATTCTCACAAGACTTTGACATTCATACCGAGCTTGTGACACCAACCGGTCTTGCTCTCTTTAAGGCCATTCACCCAGTATTTGCACAACCTTCAAACCTAACTGCTACTAAAGTGGGTTACGGTTTCGGAAAACGTGACACTGGTAAATTCAATGCGTTACGCGGAACACTCTTAGAGAAAACGACTCATTCTCATCAAGTCG
>CALCML010000300.1 GCA_937967765.1 uncultured Carnobacterium sp. | reverse complement strand
AACCAACGAATGACGGAGTCAAAGTCCGTTGCCTTACCGCTTGGCTATACCCCAAGAAAAAAGGGCGATCGAGGGGAATCGAACCCCCGAATGTCGGTGCCACAAACCGATGCGTTAACCACTTCGCCACGATCGCCATAATATTATTTAAAACAGGGGTAGCAGGAATCGAACCCACACTAACGGTTTTGGAGACCGCTGTTCTACCTTTAAACTATACCCCTATATAGTTTTTTGAAAATTCAATTCCAAATAATGGAGGGGGGCAGATTCGAACTGCCGAACCCGAAGGAGCGGATTTACAGTCCGCCGCGTTTAGCCACTTCGCTACCCCTCCAGCAAATATTAAAATTTCGTACTCAGATATCTTACAATAGTTTGAAATAGAATGCAAGGATTTTACCGCAAAAACATAAAGAATCTAGTCCACTTTTGGCTAGATTCTTTATGAGTTATTTTAGTTTAGATGTCACTTTCTTCTTCGAGAAGGTGCGCTCTTGTTTATTTCCTAATGCGTTCAGACGGGCATCCAAGAGAATATGACGGCCTTCTACGTTACGAGTGTAGATGATTTCGTACTTGCCGATGTATTTTTCGATATTAGCGACAAAGACGATGACGTCTTCTTTTCGCTTATCGAACATACTTGGAACGGCGAAATACTTCGTTTGGTCATTGACCCAAGTCGTAGCTCTTAGAATATAGCGCTGATTCTCGATTGGAGCGAAAAATTCCGATAACGCCTGTGCGAAGAGTTCTTTCTCGCGCAAGGTGCCGCCTTTTAGATAAGCGGCGGTTTGAATCGAATTCTTATCACCGCGTACGACTCTGGCCTTGCAGTTTTGGGTCTGCAAATGTCCGGACGCTAGTAAGGCTTTTCGGACGGCTTCGGCAAAGAGTTCGAGGCGTTTATACGGACTCTTGTATAGGAAATATCTCAACCAGACGATATTTAATGCGATTATTGACAGGATAAACACTGGATATAAGAGTTGGGATGGTCCGTTCGCAAGATCGAGAATAATGTAGACAATCAGTTCCGTCAGTGCAATTGCTTGCGCATAGGTTAGAATTTTCCGTGCATCTGTCAGAAGAACAGTTGGCAAGAATGTCTTGTCCACTCCCACTTCATTGGAAACTTCCATGTCTTCTAAAAGCGGAAGGGATTCATTCCAGCGCTCTCTCAATGCTTCGCGGTTACGCGAGCGCTCGATGGTTTCTTGGTTGAGTTTTGTTAAATCCTTCTTCGTAAACTTGATTGTTCCAAGGTCTAGTCGATCCACGCCTGATTCAATCGTATTTTCATTATAGTGTAGGCCTAAGAATTGCTTCATGCGGCGCTGCAATAATTCCATATCCGGACTATCGATTCCGACAGCAACCTCTTCGTCTTCTTTCTTCTTGAAGAGTTTTTTCTCCGCCAGATTAATGGACACAAGATGCCAAACGCTACTTGTTTTATCAGGATTTTCCGGCCAAATGCGAATCGCGCGCCCTCGCATCTGATTGCTGAGCATGAAACTTCCGACAAAGCTTGCGAGAATCAATGAGTTCACGCATGGCGCATCCCATCCTTCCCCGAGGAGAGATTTTGTCCCAATCACGACATGAATGTGCCCTTCTTGGAAGAGCTGGGTCACAGCACTCACTAAATCATGTTGCGAACCTACTAGACGGACCTTCACATAGTCGTTTTCAGCGAGCTGTCCCGCTGATTGGAACGTAATCTTATCCGGGCCGAAAACAGCCTCTAGACGCGGTTTCACGGCTGTTGGAATAATGACGAGACTTCCTGTTAAAACAGCCACAGGAACGTTTAATTGCTGATCCACAAGCTCTCTACGAAGGACTTCAAAGTAAGGTAATACGCCAAGTTGGCTATATTGAACTTCTGGATTTCCTAAGTGCACCTCAAAATCTTTTCGAATGAAGTCGGTTAGAATCAATTGTCTCAATTCGCTGCCTAATGTTTCGTATTCCGCCTTGAAAATGTCTCGGACTGCGTTTAATTTTCCAAGAGATTGATTTAACAGTTGGTCGAGTTGTTTATTGCGAAGCAGCTGTACTTGTTTACGGTCAATTAAGCCGAGCGATTTCAACTCATGCTTCAATTCCTTACAGTCTTCTTCGGATAAATCATACCAATGCGGCACGTCGAATAACATTCCCTGTAAGAGGATTTCAAACCACGCCAAGTCAAACGCTGGAAGCAGGCTTGCCCCCAGTAATTGTTGGAAATGTTTTGGGAACTCAATGCCTTTATGTCGTAAGAAAATCAACGTTGCCGAGAGATATTTCGGCTCGTTTAAGAGTTCATCTTCTGAGATGGTTCCATCGAGCGCGCGGCTAGTTCTCACCGCCTCACAAAACATCGAATCAGAGGATAGATTTTTCAAGAAGGCTCTTTTCTGCGTAGAAAACTGATCGAGTTGTTTCTCTTCTTCCTTCGTCGGGAAAGAGAAATACACATAGTCCTGGTGCGGACACAAACTTCCCTCTTTAACGAGTTCTGGAACGGTAATTTCTTCATCAATTTCCCCACACATGGCCACATAACGCTCCCAAAGTGCAGGCTCCCCTTCGTATGGAGGTGTTGCCGTCAGCGAAATAACACTGATGTCCGCAAAGGATTTACGGAAGGTTTCTAGACTCTTCCACCATTCATTTCGCAAGTGATGACACTCATCAAGGCACAATGTTCCAAGATTTGCTTCCTTAAAGAGCTTAATAATATCCACGTCTTTAAAATCAAAGTGCTCGTTCTCGACCACATCATCCGTATCCTCGACTTCCGCGTCGCCTTCCAGACGATTGATGGCACTGTGCAAGGCTTGATACGTCGCAACGGTGATGGTCTTTGGCTGCTTCAGATTTTGCGAAATCATTTCATCGGCTAGACTCGCATCATCCAAAAACGCTTCACGAATACGGTCCACCCACTGCTGGCGAATCGTCACGGTCGGCACTAAAATGAGCGCAGGATTACTATTACGACGGATAAATTCAATTCCTAGCGTCGTTTTCCCAGAACCTGGAGCCGCCACCAAATGAATATGGCCATCCGCCATAATCGAATCGCTCTTTTCTAAAATGCGCTTTTGATACGCTCGCCACTCGCCTTTAAAAGATAAGTGTTCGAACATGTAACCCCTCCTTTGCTCATTCATTATACCATCAGATTTCTTCTTTTAATTCGATTTTGATAACACTGTCCACCTCATCTGGCAATGGATAGGTGTAAGCCCCAATTTCTCCATATTGTGCAAAACAAATATTTTGAAAGGCTAAAGTAGTCCAACTGTTAGAAATTCTTACTTCGCTACCATCATGGACAAAACTCAACCGTTCAATCTTCTCTTTATCGATCCCTGTTAACGCAATCGGTCCAATAGGTTGTTCAAACACATGAGCATACAAAATTTTCCCATTCTTTGTATAATAACCCCATTCCGGTTTTGGCAGATTCACTAATTCTCCTTCGTAGATAGATTCTCCATTGCTCTTCATCCAGCATCCTATTTCACGCAAAATATCGATACTCTCTTGAGGAAAGCTTCCCTTTGCATTTGGTCCCACATTTAAAATCATGTTTCCACCCTTACTGACACATTCGACCAGTTTACGTATGAGTACTTTAGGGCTCTTATAGAGTTTGTCGCTTGGGTTATACGCCCAGTGATTATTCATCGTAAGACACAATTCCCAAGGTAATAACTCTCCCTTATAATTCCGAATCCCTTCATGGGGTAAAATTTGTTCAGGACTAACAAAGTCTCCAGAATAAGAATGAATCTCTTCTGTTGAAATACTTCCAAACCCTTCCCCGGAAGTCTCTAATCGGTTATCAACGACAACGTCTGGTTGATGCTTTCGAACAAGATCAATTAGTTCACTCGCTTTCCATTTTTCACCAAACATCTCTGCATATGAAAAATCAAACCAAAGGATGTCTAGCTTTCCGTATTTGGTGACAATTTCTTCCACTTGGTGGTGCATAAATTCCAAATAGCGGTCAAAATCGATTTGTTCATCCTTATAAGCGATATTTCCTCTCATAGGATGAT
>CALCML010000299.1 GCA_937967765.1 uncultured Carnobacterium sp. | reverse complement strand
TGCTGGCAAGGAGATGACGTTCACGGATTTTGGAACGCTGACGGAGAATTAACAGGAGGAATCTTATCAACTGGGAACTATCCTGGTGCTGCAAGAACTCCAGAGGAATTACGTCAAGATATTGAGAAAGCATACTCATTGATTCCAGGGGAACATAAATTAAACTTGCATGCGATTTACCTTGATACAGATGAAAAAGTAGACTTAGACGAAATCGAACCACGTCATTTCCAAAAATGGGTGGATTGGGCCAAAGAACACCAAGTGGGCTTAGACTTCAACCCAACCTTCTTCTCACATCCGATGATGAAAGACGGATATACACTTTCCAGCCCAGATCCAAAAGTACGTACTTTTTGGATTGAACACGGCAAACGTTCACGTCGTGTCGCAGAATATTTTGGGAAAGAACTTGGAGAAACTTGCTACACAAACTTCTGGGTTCCAGATGGATTCAAAGATAATCCAGTAGACCGCTTAGCACCTCGCAAACGGTTAATGGAATCTCTTGATGAAATTTTCAGTGAACATATTGACGAACGCTATAACAAAGATGCTGTCGAAAGTAAATTATTCGGTATTGGTGCCGAAGCTTATACAGTCGGTTCTCATGAATTCTATATGGGATACGGCCTCACACGTGGAAAAATGATTTTATTAGATGCTGGACATTTCCATCCAACAGAAACAATCTCTAATAAATTATCTTCACTGGCATTGTTCAGTAAAGGCGTGATGCTTCACGTTTCAAGACCTGTTCGTTGGGATAGTGACCATGTAGTTATTATGGATGATGAACTTCAAGAAATCGCAAAAGAAATCGTTCGTAATGATTTACTCGAAAAAGCAGTAATCGGATTAGACTTCTTCGATGCGACAATTAACCGTATCGCTGCATGGGTTGTTGGTATGCGCAATACTCAAAAAGCATTACTAAAAGCTTTACTAGAACCTACTGAAGATTTACGAGCAATTGAACTCGAGCAAGATTTAACTAAACGTTTAGTTGTAACAGAAGAATTAAAAGACTTCCCATATGCCGATGTTTGGAATTATTTCTGCGAAACAAATGGTGTACCAGTCGGGCTTGCATGGTATAATGAAGTCAAAGCATACGAAGAACAAGTGTTATCACAAAGAAATTAAGGGAGAACTGAGAAATGACAAAATTTATTGAATCACCAGCGGTAAAAAAATTATGTGAACTGACAAAAGAATCGTACTTACGTTACTGGGATGAACGTAATGGCGGGAACGTGTCAGTACGCTTGGAAGCGAGCGAAGTAGAAGGCTATGAAGACGTAAAAGAAGTGAAACGTGTCCTCGACTTAGGATTCGACGCTTCAACACTTGCGGGTTACTATTACTTAGTAACAGGGACAGGCCGTTACTTCAGAAACGTGACAAATCAACCGCTTCTTGACTTAGGCTTGGTTCGTATTTCAGAAGACGGACAAAAAGCAGAATTACTATGGGGATTCGAAGATGGCGGAAAACCAACTTCAGAATTCGCGAGCCACTTAATGAGCCACATCGAACGACTCAAAGTGAATCCAAATCATAAAGTGGTCTTCCATTGCCACCCAACAAACTTAATCGCATTAAGTTTCACACAACCTTTAGATGAACGTCATTTATCAAGACTCCTTTGGAAAATGCAAGCCGAATCAATCGTTGTCTTCCCAGAAGGCATTGGCGTGATTCCTTATATGACACCTGGAACAAACGCAATTGGGGAAGCGACCGCTGCGAAAATGGCCGAGTTTCGAGCTGTGATTTGGCCGCATCATGGATTATTTGCAGCAGGCGATACATTGGATGAAACATATGGTTTGATTGAAGTGATTGAGAAAGCAGCGATGATTTACTCTCAAGTGGGCGCTCAAGGTGGAAAAATCCTACAAGAAATTACAGATGTGCAATTACAAGAAATTGCGGAATACTTCAATATGACTCCGCATGAAGGGTTCTTAGACGTTTAATACGAATTGTTTATAGGGCAAGCTGAAAAGGCTTGTCCTTTTTTGCGTTTTTAACCTTCCTCAAGTCGCCAACCATGTACATTGCCCAAGAACTGGTGTAAAATAAAGAGGTAACTACAATAAAAAAGGGGTATTGACAGATGAGCTCAAT
>CALCML010000298.1 GCA_937967765.1 uncultured Carnobacterium sp. | reverse complement strand
CTCGACTGGATTGTTCAAAAGGCAACTGAACTTGGTGTAAGTGAAATCATTCCGCTCTCATTGACACGGAATGTGGTTAAATGGACTGGAGATAAGGCAGACAAGAAGATTGAACGTCTTCAAAAGATTGCCGAAGAAGCGAGTGAACAATCGCATCGCCTGAAAGTCCCACGTGTGGCAAGAGTGATGACGCTTAAAGAGCTGGCAAATTACACAAGTGATTTCGAACAAAAATTGATTGCTTATGAAGAATCTGCAAAGGTTGGAGAAAGCCTTCAACTTGTTAAGAGTTTGCAGTCCTTACAGGAAAATGAGCGCATTATTTTTGTTTTTGGTCCAGAAGGTGGCATCGAAGAACAAGAAGTGGAGTTATTAGAGCAAAGTGGTTATCTTCCTTGCTCACTAGGTCCACGTATTTTACGCGCTGAAACAGCACCTTTATATGCACTAGCAGCAGTTTCATATCAATGTGAGTTATTATAGGAACCAATAGTTGACGATAGTCTATTGTCGCGGTACTATTAGGAATACATTAGAGCGCAATGCTTAAGGAGTTTACAAATGTCTAAAAATAAGACTTATACCGCAGATGATGTCCTTGCAATGTGTAAGGAGTACATGAACGAAACACATATTAAATTTATTGAAAAAGCTATCTATTTTGCGACATATGCTCATAAAGAACAAATTCGTAAATCTGGAGAAGCTTATATTGTGCATCCCATTCAAGTAGCTGGAATCCTTGCTGAATTAAAGTTGGATCCAGACACGATTGCGACTGGGTTTCTTCATGATGTCGTCGAAGATACTGGTTTTAGTATTGATGATATTGAATACGAATTTGGAAAAGATGTTGCATTTCTCGTTGAAGGTGTAACAAAACTAGGGAAAATTAAATATAAATCTCATGCAGAGCAACAAGCGGAAAATCACCGTAAGATGCTTCTTGCGATGGCAAACGACCTTCGTGTAATTATGGTGAAATTAGCTGACCGTTTGCATAATTTACGTACGTTGAAATTTCATAAACCTGAAAAGCAACGCATGATTGCTGAAGAAACCCTTGAAATTTATGCACCGCTCGCACATCGTCTAGGGATGAATAAAATTAAGTGGGAATTAGAAGATACGTCTCTTCGTTATTTAAACCCACAGCAATATTATCGTATCGTACATTTAATGAATTCCAAACGTGATGAACGAGAAGAGTACATTAATACTACGATTGAAAATATTAAAGAAGCGACAAAAGATTTGGAAATTGATGCGGTCATTTACGGACGTCCAAAACATATTTATTCCATCTATCGTAAAATGAAGGACCAAAAGAAACAGTTTAGTGAGATTTACGACTTACTTGCGATTCGTGTATTAGTCGATAGCATTAAAGATTGCTACGCCGTTCTTGGGGCGATTCATACAAAATGGAAACCAATGCCAGGTCGTTTTAAAGACTACATCGCGATTCCGAAGGCGAATATGTATCAGTCCATCCATACAACCGTAATCGGGCCAGGAGGACGACCAGTAGAGATTCAAATTCGTACATTTGAAATGCACCAAGTTGCTGAATACGGGGTTGCGGCTCACTGGGCTTATAAAGAAGGAAATAAAGAGAAAGTTACAAACGATCCGTTGCAAAAACAATTGGACTGGTTTAAAGACTTAATCGAACTTCAAAACGAAACGAAAGACGCTAAAGACTTTATGAATAGCGTGAAGGAAGATATCTTTGGGGATAAGGTTTATGTCTTCACACCAAAAGGGGATGTTTCAGAACTTCCTTTAGGGTCTGGACCGCTTGATTTTGCATACAATATCCATA
>CALCML010000297.1 GCA_937967765.1 uncultured Carnobacterium sp. | reverse complement strand
TAGGAAGTCCAAATTTTCGCAATCACCTGGCCTACAATACCACTAGGTTTTTTAGATTGATTAATAAGATATTGAATGAACATTTTAGATACCTCTCCTTTAGGGGGATTTTTGAAAGAATATTAGATAAAATTCAAAATATGTAGATAGTAGTTCTTGTATAGTTGCTAAAATCATGGTCACAAATATATCATTTAACATTTCTTTAGGTAATGTTAAATGATATGATTTTAATTCTTCTGGATTATTAAAATGCTTTTTATAAATTGTTTATCTTGCGATACATGCCTCAGTTGCAATCTCAGGAAACGAAAAAAGCGATTGATTTGGAAATTTAAAAGCCAGTCTCAAAAATTCGTTAATAATATTTTTCCTAGTTCCTTTAGTCATTTAATAATCTTCATAGAAACTATTATAAACTTTTTTATGAAAAAATACTACGGTTTGTAGTGGGAGCATTATTTTTTTGAAAATTCTATACAAATAGTAAAAAAACGGAGCTGAGAGGCTCCGTTTTTTAATCAAATTCAAGTTGTTTTGGTTTTAGGATGGCGGCTAGAATTGTAAAGATAAGGGCGCCGACAAAGGTTGGGACAATCCACTCTAGTCCGTATGTGGCTAGTGGGAAGGTGCCAATCCATGTGGCTGCGTCTCCTAGTAGGTTTCCGCCTAAAAGTTGTGAAAGGGTATTGATTCCTTGTACGAGGCCGACGATTCCGGCTCCAACTACTGCTCCAAGATACGTCCAATCGTATGGGATGTATTGGTCGAAGGCAGAGAAGAGAATGAGTGCGATCATAATCGGGAAGATAAATGTCAACACTGGAACGGCTAAGTTGATGAGTGAATCCACCCCGACAAGTGAGATGATGAATTCCACTGCCACAGTGACAAGAATCGTTTTCTTGTAGGAGATTTTTCCTTTAGACACTTCTTCGAAATACTGACCGCAAGTGGTTGTTAGTCCAATCGCTGTTGTGAGGCAGGCGAAGCAGACAGCGAGTCCCATCGCGAGTTGTCCCCAAGAACCGAGTAAGTTCTTCACGATGGTTGTCAGCATTGCGGCACGTTGCGCAGTTGAATCGATGACAGTGCTCATGCTGGCTCCGCTGTAAGCGAGTGTTGAGTACACGACCGCGAGCAGGATGAACGCGACGATTCCGACGCCGAACATCATTCTGAATTGGTCTTTTTTATTTAAATACCCACGGCGCGTAATATCTTTCATCACGACTCCGGCCAAGAGTGGCGCTCCGAGCACGTCCATGGTTTGGTACCCTTCTTTAAATCCTTGTGCGAAAAGTCCAGTTCCGTCTGTTTGGGCAAATGTTGCATCTGGTTGGATGATAGCGGCCACGAAAATACAGAAGAGAATCACCAGTAAAATCGGTGTTAAGTATTTTCCAATGGCATCCATGACTGAGTTTTCCTGATACGTGATCCAGAGGACAATCCCGAAGAATACGAGGGAAGTGATCCATTGTGGTGCACTTGGGAAATACGATTGTACGAAAATTTCATGTGTGGACGCTCCGGTACGTGGAACGGCAAAAATCGGTCCGATTAAAAGGACGCAGATGGCATTCAAGACCGCTGCAAAGACAGGGTGAATGCGTCGCCCGACCGCGAGTGCGCTACCGCCAAGTGTGGCAACGACCATGACGGCAACAACCGATAACAGTGGGTCACTGATTAAGAATGCAAGTGTTGCAATTCCCCAGTTTTCCCCAGCCGTTACGCCAAGGTAAGGTGGGAAGATGAGGTTCCCCGCGCCAAAGAAGATGGCAAACAAGGCAAAACCGATAATGATAATATCTATTAATTTCTTTTTCATTGAATCACAACCTTACATTAAAAAATGATTAGAAACAGTGTACCATAATCGTTTAGAGTTTGCATCTAAAAACAAAACCAAACGTTAAATAAAATAGTTTCTTTATCGTTCGTTTTTAGGTATAATAAGGCGTGCAAGAAAACCATTTTAAAGGAGCGTAACTCATAAATGCGTAAAGTTTATTTAAACCACGATGGTGGCGTAGATGATTTAGTATCATTATATTTACTATTAAAAATGGAAGACGTGGAATTAGTAGGGATCGGCGTTATCGAAGCAGACTGCTATTTATTACCAGCGGTGGAAGCCAGCAAGAAGATTATTCATAAGTTCGGTTCTGAAAAAGACAAACAATTGAAAGTCGCTTCTTCAGACTCACGCCCTGTGAACCCATTCCCGAAAGAGTGGAGAATGCATGCTTTCACAGTAGACGCACTTCCAATCTTAAACGAACATAAACCAATTACGGTGCAAGACTCACCATTAAAAGCACACGATGATTTAATCCGTGCCTTAAAAGAATCCAACGAAAAAGTGGACCTTGTATTCGTTGGACCATTAACAGACTTAGCGCGTGCGTTGCACCAAGACCCAACTATCGAAGAAAACATCGGTAAACTTTACTGGATGGGTGGAACATTCCTTGATATGGGGAACGTGGAAGACCCTGAACACGACGGAACTGCAGAGTGGAACGTGTACTGGGATCCATTTGCGGCAAAACGCGTTTGGGAATCAGGCATTCAAATCGAGCTCGTGGCGCTTGAAAGTACAAACATGGTGCCATTATCTCTTGATGTCCGCGACCGCTGGGCAAAAGAACGTGCTATCGAAGGCGTTGACTTCTTAGGTCAATGTTACGCCATCGTTCCGCCGCTTACTCACTACGTAACGAACTCCACTTATTTCCTATGGGACGTATTAACAACGGCATCATTTGGAAAAGAAGACCTTGTAAAACGTTCTGTTGTGAACAGTGACGTAATTGTGGCCGGTGCTAGCCGTGGCCGTACCGTCAAAGCCGAAAATGGCCGTCCAGTCGACCTTGTCTACCACGTCGACCGCGATGCCTTCTTCGACTACATCACAGATTTAGCGAAAAAATAATGATGAAAGTGCAGGGAAATTTTCCTGCACTTTTTTGCGCAAAATAATAAAAGATGTGAGCAAAATAATTATAGAAACTTCTAAGATTAATTGAGAAAATTAATTATTGTTAGGAGGATTGATTATGGACAAAGTAAAATGCCGACTATGTCAGAAAGAATTTGATATTTCAGAAATGAGTAAGGAACATTACCCTGCTAGAAGTGTGGGAAATGAAGATATAATAGCTTTTGATATTGCTGCAATGGGTGATAAGTTTGTAAATGGAGAGATACTGGAACGTTTAAAGAGCGGAGAAAGTGTAGAGCAAATTGTAGATAATACGTTTGAGAAAGATTTAGTAAAAAAAGAGTATCCTGAAGGAAGGACCGTGTTGTCGCTTTGTAGAAGTTGTAATACTTTTCTAGGGAAGTACGACAAATCCTATTTGAATTTTTTTAATGTCGATGGTGACCCGGATAAAGTTAAAGGGTTCAGCAAACGAACTAAATTAAATATTATCAAAGCGATTTATGCAAAATTCATATCTATTCCTGAAGCGGAAGATGAAGAATTTGACTTTATTGAATTTATTAATAGTGAGAGAAGCGAAGAGTATTCAGGAAGATGGAAGTTGTATTTTATTAAGAGAGATTTCTCTACAGATTGGTTGGGATTTAAAGATTTACAAACAGGGGTTTTACATTATAATGAAGGAGTTGTTTATCAATTGTCAGACGAAAAATTCATTTATAATTTAATGGATTTTGAAAAGCACTCATCTTTTAATATGACAAATATGTTTGATATTTTAGAAAAGAAGTTCAAAATATTTTATGGAGCAGATTCAGAATATAGGTATAATGACTCTATAATGTTAAGTTTGAAAGAAACTGAAGAAGATAATTGACGTGCAGGGAAAATTTCCTGCACTTTTTTATTTCTTTCTATTGACAATGTTTCAAAATGAGACTATACTATATTTATAGATTAGAATAATTCTAAATAAGAAAGAGGTAATGAATATGTCAAAAGAACAAACAAAACAAGTATTAAATCAATTAGTGGCTGATTTAAG
>CALCML010000296.1 GCA_937967765.1 uncultured Carnobacterium sp. | reverse complement strand
CTTGGCAACAAGTGGCCAAACAAACGGGAGCCGTCTTACGTTATTTTTCATTAACCAAAGAAGGCGAATTAGACCTCGAAGCAGCAGAACAAGCTTTAACCGAGAAGGCAAAAATTGTTTCCATTAACCACGCATCAAATGTTCTTGGAACGGTAACAGATGCCAAACGCGTAGCTGAAATGGTGCACGCAGTAGGAGGGATTTTTGTTGTGGATGGTGCTCAAGCAGCGCCACATCAAAAGGTGGATGTCCAAGCGTTAGACTGTGACTTCTATGCCTTTAGCGGACATAAGATGCTAGCTCCAACAGGGATTGGTATCTTATATGGAAAAGAAGCACTTCTTCAAGAGATGAACCCTGTCGAATTCGGCGGAGAAATGATTGATTTCGTGTATGACAAGGAGAGTACATGGAATGAATTACCGTGGAAATTCGAAGCAGGTACGCCAAATATCGCAGGAGCGATTGGACTGGCCGCTGCCATTGATTATTTAGAAGAAATCGGGATGGAGAATATCCATCAGCATGAACAAGAAATTGTTGCATTTCTCTTACCAAAGATGCAAAAGATGGAAGGTGTGACGGTTTATGGGCCAAGTGACCCAGCACAGCATTCTGGAGTCATTAGTTTTACCATCGATGGTATCCATCCACACGACGTCGCAACGGCGCTCGATATGGAAGGATTTGCGGTTCGTGCAGGACATCATTGCGCGCAACCTTTGATGAGATGGCTCGATGTACCGGCAACATGCCGTGCAAGTTTTTATATATATAACACGCTTCAAGAAGCAGAACAGTTTTTAGAAGCATTAGAAAAAGTAAAGGAGTTTTTTCAATATGGCCTTATCTAAATTAGATCAGCTTTATCGTCAGGTGATTCTGGATCATTCGTCTCATCCGCACCATAAAGGATTGGTGGATGATGCGAGCATTCCAACGATTGAATTTAATAATCCAACGTGTGGAGATGTGTTGCAGTTGCAGCTTGTCGTAAACGATAAAGGCGTGATTGAAGATGTTCACTTTGACGGACACGGCTGTACGATTAGTATGGCGAGTGCCAGCATGATGAGTGATGCGATTATTGGAAAGACAGTTGACGAAGCGGTCGCTCTAGCAGAAGATTTCTCAAGTCTAGTGCAGGGTGAAACCGTGGATGAAGAACCTTTAGGGGATGCGGCGTTACTTGCCGGTGTTCAAAAATTCCCAGCGCGTATTAAATGTGCCACTCTTGCGTGGAAAGCATTAGAACGTGCCGTAGAAAATGAGAAAGCATAAGAAAGTGGTGACAAAATGAGTGGAGTTCCTGAATTAGCCGATTACAAATATGGCTTTCACGAGGATGTAACACCTGTTTATGAAACAGGAATGGGATTAAGCGAGGAAGTCGTTCGTACGATTTCACAAGTGAAAAACGAGCCACAATGGATGCTTGATTTCCGATTAAAATCATTGAAGGCATTCGAAAATATGCCAATGCAAACATGGGGTGCGGATCTATCAGATATTGATTTTGATGCGATTACGTACTTCAAACGTGCCAGCGATAAGCCAGCGCGTTCTTGGGATGATGTTCCTGAGAAGATTAAAGATACTTTCGAGAAAATCGGAATTCCAGAAGCAGAGCGTGCGTATTTAGCCGGAGCTTCTGCGCAATTCGAGTCTGAAGTGGTTTACCATAATATGAAAGAAGAGTTCGATAAACTCGGAATCATCTTTACAGATACAGACTCAGCGTTAAAAGAATATCCTGAACTATTCAAAAAGTATTTTGCAAAATTAGTACCACCAACAGACAATAAATTAGCTGCGTTAAACTCAGCAGTATGGTCAGGTGGAACGTTCATCTATGTACCAAAAGGCGTGAAATGTGATGTGCCGCTTCAAACGTACTTCCGTATCAACGACCAAAACATGGGACAATTCGAACGTACGCTCATCATCGTAGACGAAGGAGCCAGTGTACACTATGTAGAAGGATGTACAGCGCCAACGTACTCTTCAAACAGCTTGCATGCAGCGATTGTAGAAATCTTCGTTGAAGAGGGTGGCTACTGCCGTTATACAACGATTCAAAACTGGTCGGATAACGTGTATAACTTAGTAACGAAACGTGCCAAAGCTGCTGCTCACGGAACCGTTGAATGGATTGATGGAAACCTTGGAGCGAAGACAACGATGAAATATCCTTCAGTCTATCTAGAAGGACCATACGCAAAAGGTACAATGTTATCCATCGCATTTGCCGGAGAAGGTCAACACCAAGATACAGGTGCGAAGATGATTCATAATGCGCCACATACTTCAAGTTCAATCGTTTCAAAATCGATTGCAAAAGATGGTGGAGCGGTGAACTACCGTGGTCAAGTAACATTTGGGAAGAAATCAGATTATTCAATTTCTCATATCGAATGTGACACGATTATTATGGATGATAAGTCGAAATCAGACACGATTCCATTTAACGAGATTCATAATGACAAAGTAGCACTCGAGCATGAAGCGAAAGTTTCAAAAATCTCAGAAGAGCAGTTGTTCTACTTGATGAGTCGCGGAATTAGCGAGTCAGAAGCAACGGAGATGATTGTTATGGGATTCGTTGAACCATTTACAAAAGAACTTCCAATGGAATACGCTGTTGAACTAAACCGTTTAATCGCGTACGAGATGGAAGGGTCAGTTGGATAGATATTAATAGAAGCCAAGAAACATGGATTGATGTTTCTTGGCTGTTTTTATTGAATATACTCTTTAGTAATTAAATGATTGTAATAGTGTAATGATAAATTTAAATCGAGGTATATGTTTATGATTAGTGAAGAATATATAGAAAGAGAAAAACGATTAGCGGAATTGTATGAGAGATACTATGATTCTAGACCAGAATTAAAGAAAGCATCGGACGAATTATATGATTTGTTTGAAAATGATAAGATTTCTTTTGATGAGTACAGAAAAAGAGCTCTTGAACTCGGGAAAAAATATAGATAAGCATCTAACAAGTAGTTAGGTGTTTTTTCATAACCAAAACCATAAAATATATTATATTTTTTGAATTTTATAGTTTCTTAATATTATCTGCTCAGAATTTTGGATATTTTCATATAGAATAATCCTTGTTATATCAATGCTTTTGAACGAAAATGCACTCTAGGTGAAAATTTTACATTTTACGAGATATTACACTTGTATTATATTCAGAACGTGTTATAATATGTTCATCAAGAGATATAAAGAAAGGAGAATGGGTATGAGAAAACAACCATGGTCGAACGAAAATAAGACTGAACGGATTAACTTTACGATTGAGCCTTCTTTGAAAGAAGCATTTTTGAAGATTATCTCAACAGACGTATCAACTTATTTCCGGACGGTCATTGAAAATGAAGTCGAAAGTCATCAGAAAAAAGTTGAAAACTGGCCCGACGCAATTAAAACATTATTGCATGGACAGTTTAAGGCGTTCTCCGAGCAAGTCTTCGGAACGTTTAATTACCGAGGACGGAACTATCCATATAAAATTTTGGATGTTATGTCAGTCGAAGAAGGACAACCACTTGAAGTCATTGACTACGAGGATGGGTTGGTATATGTAAAAGTGATTGAGGAAATCAATCCAGAAAAATTAGTATATGTAACTATTTAGAAAGAAGGAAATTTAAAATGCCAGTAACAATCTTAATTATCGCCGTAGTATTAATCTTATTAATTATTGCTTTCAAATCAATTCGTATCGTTCAACAAGGACACAAAGCAGCTGTTCAATCATTCGGACGTTATGTTGGAGAATTAGGACCAGGGTTACACTTTGTAACACCAATCATTCGTAACATTGCTTACGTTGTGGATATGCGTCAACGTTCATTAGACTTAGATCCTCAAGAAATCATCACAAAAGACAACGTTAATTTAACAATTGACGCTTCAGCTAAATACCACGTTGATAATCTTGAAGAATACTTATATGGAAACACAAACCCAGAAGGATTATTACTTTTAGATATCCAAAACGAATTACGTGACATTATCGGTACAATGACAATGGCTGAAATCCTTGGTGGTACTAACAAAATCAACACTGATTTAAACCAACGTGTATTCGGTAAAACAGACTCTTACGGGGTTACAATCGACCGTGTTAACATCGGTGAAGTAATTCCTCCACAAAGCATCGTTGAAGCGATGAACAAACAAATCACTGCTGACCGTGAACGTGATGCTGCGTTAATCGCTGCTGACGCTCGTCAAAAAACAGTTGAAATGGATACAAGAACTCAAAACAACAAATTATTAGCAGATGCTCGTGCACATGCTGAAAAAATCGCAATTGACACTCAAGCAACTGTTGCTCAATTAACAGCTATCAACAATGCATTAAACGAATCTAACTTAAATGCTGCTGCGTTAGAATACTTAGCAATCGACGCTAAAAAAGCTCTTGCTGAAGGTCCAAACAATACAGTTGTATTAATGGATGGTCAAAACAACGCAAAAATCGCTGAAAACATTGCTTCATTAGCATCAGGACGTAAAGTTTGGGACGAAGCAGGTAAATAATCATGAAACAACAAGCTAACAAATCTTTCTTTGGGTTGAAATGGCTTGCGGTACTGATTGCCACATTATTGTTTGTAGGAACTTTTGCCCATGTTTCAACAGTTAATGCTGAAACAGATAAAAGTGACACTTCAACGATGACGATACTAGGGAATTATGAACAAAAAATCGACTTTGTAGAAGGAGAAGATTATAATGCGACGGTAACGGTTAAGTTACAGTTTAACAAACCTGAGTATCCTGAAATCAAAGTTCCAGTTCAAATTAAAAACCTTCCAACAGGAAAGGGTGGTATTCGACTCTTCGTATATCGAGATAAAGATAACAACCTTTTGTTACAAGCATTTGTTGAGACCGCTAAAGATCATAGTGTAATCAATTATCAAATGATTCCTATTGAAGATGGAAAAGTGACAAAACCCTTTCAATATACTGCCTCTGACAAAGAACGAACCAGATTTTTAGAGGAATTGGCTACTGCAGAAGACGAGGACGAAGAGGAAGCTACTACATCTGCGAAATCAAATGCCAAGAGTTCGAACGTTAACAATTCAAACTCGAGCAATTCGAATGTGAAGGGCTCTGAAAACAAAGATATCTTTGATAAGATTGATGATTTCTTTGATCAAATCGATTCTGAAAAAATTGGAGAAGGATT
>CALCML010000295.1 GCA_937967765.1 uncultured Carnobacterium sp. | reverse complement strand
GCCTTTAATAAAGATTTGACCTCGGAACGAGTTCCAAGGCCACAATCTGCTAAACATTTATCTAATCTCATTATTTCATCCTCAATTTACGACGAATGCCACCGACACGAGCGCCGAGCATTTCATCAGCTAATCGATTCTTCAAGGTAATTAGTCCGTAAGTCACAACTCCGACAAAACCTACAGCAGCAACTGCAATTAACGCATGTACTTTACCACCGATTGGCATTACATGTTTAATCGCATATAAAGTCAGTGCTGAAGTGATGGCCATCGCAAGAGATGCAAGAAGTACTTGCCCGAATTTCTTCAATACGTAATTCAAATCGAATCGTGTAATACGAAGAACGTGACGGCACATATAAAGCGTCGCTACAAAGTACGCTACTGAGCTGGCAATTAATGGACCTGCTCCACCAAGGAAGTAAATCATCATTGGTTGCCATAGCAATTTAATAAGCACTGTAAATCCTAATGCTTTAATCGCAATGATGTGTTGTTCCATCGACTGCAAGATGTATGTGAACGTTACGAATAATCCTAAGAACACACACATGATACATGAAACCATTAATAAATAGGTTCCTGTTGGATCCGGTGAATAGAATACATTATAAATTGGTTCTGATACAATCGCCATCCCTACAGAAGCTGGAATCATGATGTATGCAAATAATCCAAGGTTGTTAGCAATGACGCGTTTCACTTCTTCAGGGTCATTGACAGAATAATGAGCCGCAAGCAGTGGCAATGCTGCTGTTGAAATACTCATCGCTAGCGAAATTACAATCATAATCACTTTATTCGCATTAAATCCAAATAAAGTAATCAATTCTTTCCCTTCTTCAAACGAGAAGTTCGTAAAGATTGGAACCAGACGTTGGAATGTTTCTTGGTCAATTAAACTGATGATTTGAATACTTGAAGTTACTAATACGAAAGGTAAAGCTTCACGCATGACTTCAAAAATAATTTTCCAGAAACTTAGTGGACGTTCAGGACGCCCTTCTTCCATTAATTCCATCATACCTTTATGATCACGGAACATCTTATAAGCTAAGTATAAGAACGCGATAACCGCTCCGACAAAGGCCGCAAATGTTGAATGGGCTACAGCAAGAACATAACCGCCAGAAACAATACGCATTACAAAATACGTTAATCCTAACATATACAAGATACGGACTACTTGTTCCCATAATTGAGATTTCGCAGAAGCCGCCATCTCATTATATCCTTGATAGTATCCACGCATTAAGCTAAGCGGTGGAATAATCAGTACCGCAGGCGTAAGCGAACGGATGACCATAATACTGTCTGCAACTTCTTCTGGAGTAGCTCCTTTTGCAAATAGCGGTGCTGAGAAATACATCCCCGCCGCAAAGACTACTCCAAGGAATGTCATAAAGAGCATCGTTCCTTTGAACAAGCGCCAACTCGTCTTATAGTCTCTTCTTGCGTGGTTATCCGCTACGATTTTAGAAATCGCAACTGGAATCCCTGCCGTTGATATTTGTAATACTAAAGCATAAATATTATAGGCGATAAAATATAGGTAGTTCGCATTATCCCTATCGGCACCCATCCACATTCCCCAAGGGATGATATATAGTGCTCCAAGTAATCTTGAGACGATATTCCCGATCGTTAACCAAGATGAACTTTCCAAGAGAATTTGTTGCGAATTTTTCTGATTTCGAATTTTATCACTCAGGCCTACATAAGGCTTTCTTTTAAACATATATTGAAAAATCCTCTTTCTTAAATTATACCAACCATAAGAGTACATTATTTTAATGTAAAATGCTAGCAATCTTATGAAACCTTAAGCAGTTAGTAAACTTTGCATAAAAAAAGAACCGAACTGAAGCGCTCGATTCTTTTCGTTGATTAGTCTAATAAACTAGTTTGTCCTTCTTCTTCCACTTCGACAGGAGCTGCTACTCCAATGCCGTAGTGAGCACGAACTTTTTGGTTCAAGTCGGCAACGACTTCTGGATGGTCTGCCAAGTATGCTTTTGCATTTTCACGACCTTGACCAATCTTCTCGTCGTTATAAGCGTACCATGCACCACTCTTCTTCACGAAGTCGAGGTCTGCTGCCATGTCGAGTAATTCCCCAAGTTGAGAAATTCCTTCTCCGTACATAATATCCACAACAGCTGTTTTAAATGGTGGAGCCACTTTATTTTTAACAACTTTGATTTTAGTTTGGTTCCCTAAAATTTCAGTACCTTGTTTGATTTGGTCTGCACGACGTACTTCTAAACGAACTGTCGCGTAGAATTTCAACGCACGTCCACCAGGTGTTGTTTCAGGGTTCCCGAACATAACGCCCACTTTTTCACGGATTTGGTTGATAAAGATTGCGATTGTTTTTGTTTTGTTAATTGAACCTGATAATTTACGTAATGCTTGAGACATTAAACGAGCTTGTAAACCTACGTGTGATTGCCCCATGTCGCCATCGATTTCGGCACGTGGAACTAACGCAGCTACTGAGTCGACGATAACGATATCAACGGCTCCTGATGATACTAAAGCATCTGCAATTCCTAATCCTTGTTCCCCTGTATCTGGTTGAGATAATAATAATTCATCAATGTTTACGCCTAAAGCTTTTGCGTATTCTGGATCTAGAGCATGTTCAGCATCGATAAACGCTGCTACTCCACCACGTTTTTGAACTTCCGCAACAGCATGCAGAGCAACTGTTGTTTTACCTGAAGATTCTGGTCCGTATACTTCAATAATACGTCCACGTGGGAATCCACCTACACCTAATGCGATGTCTAATGCAAGAGAACCTGAAGATACTGTTTGAATTTGTGTATCTACTTTTTCTCCTAATTTCATTACGGCACCTTTACCGTAGCTCTTTTCAATTTTCTTTAGCGCATCTTCCAATGCTCTTTGACGATTTTCATTTTCTGCCATGTTTTAATTCCTCCACGAATTTTAAGTCAAACATATTGTACACTATGTTCTATTCCATGCGCAAGCAATATGCGAACATTTGTTCTTATTTTGTTCGACCTTGTTTTAATAAATACTTTCTAAGTAAATTCCAACCATATTGTACCGCGAATTCACGGTTATCGTTACGAGTACGTGCAAGATGCAACTCAAGAACTTCGACGTCTGTTTGAGACGCTAATGCTACGAAAATCGTTCCGACTTCTTTCCCTTCCATTTCACTTGGTCCAGCGACTCCTGTAAATGAAATTCCCAAATCACTTTGATAATGGAGTCTTGCTTGTTCGGCCATCGCTTTAGCACATTC
>CALCML010000294.1 GCA_937967765.1 uncultured Carnobacterium sp. | reverse complement strand
CGTATCCTAACAAGTCGTTGGCTTGTTCGATATCACCTTGTAGCAATAAATCTCGTACAGCGGTAGAACTAATCTTTCCACTCGCATTTTTTTGCTCATCAATTGTGATAATCTCGAATCGATTCGAAGCATATTTCGGTAACAATTCCATATTCGCAATATCTCGCTTGCCGTATGTGTAGTCAAACCCTGCTACAACCACTTTCGCATTTAGATCCACAATGTATTGATCAACAAACTCTTGCGGTGAAAGTGCTCCAAACTCTTTTGTGAAATCAACTAAATAGAAGATATCTACACCAAGATTTTCTAATAATTCCTTCTTACGTTCTAGCGGCGAGACATATTGAATGCTTTCAGGATCAACGTTTTGAAAAATAACGGATGGATGTTGATTAAAAGACATCACTGCTACTTTAAAACCGCGTTCCTGGGCAACTTTTTTCGCCGTTGTAATTACTTCTTTGTGTCCTAAATGAATCCCATCAAAGAAACCTAAAGCAAGGACAATTGGTTCCTGAAGTATACACTCTTTTTTGTAAGGGTGTGTTAACTCAATTGTTTGCATTCTTCTCTCCTTTCTAAAACATTTTAATTGGTTTTAATAAGCCTTTTTTCGTAGGATGAGGACCGTAAATTGAAATGAGTTGGTCTTCATAATAACAAGCAGTAGGTGCCACAATCTGAGGAAATTCAGTTAAAGATAAAATTGCACCATTTTTAAAACGCGTATATTCTTCTTTGTTCAGATTCATTCGAGGATAGTCTGCAAATACTAAATCAACAGGTTTAAGAGCTTCTTGAGCTCTATCATTTACTACAAGCTCGTTTAGTTGTTCTAATGTAATGCAGTCGTCAGAGTGGAAAGGTCCGCTTTTCACACGGGTTAATTGCAACATATGCGCTTCAACACCCAGTGCTTTCCCTAAATCAACAGAAAGTGTGCGCACATAAGTCCCTTTACTGCAACTAACTTCAAATTTCCACGATTGTGTCTTAGTAGTTTCATTATACTCAGGTTCTGAGATACGCTTAAAGTCATAAATCGTTGTCTTTCTTACAGGGCGCTCCACTTCTTCTCCGGCTCTTGCGTATTCATAAAGACGTTTTCCGTTCACTTTTACAGCAGAATACATCGGCGGGATTTGAGTAATCTCTCCAATAAAACTTTGCATTTTTTCATCAATCTCTTGAACTGCAAAAGGAGTTTCGATAGGTGTCGTTGAAACAACTTTCCCATGAGCATCTTCGGTCTCTGTAGAAAATCCTAATGTGATTTCTCCTTGATACACTTTATTAGCTTTATGAAGGTTCTCAACAACTTTAGTCGCTTTTCCGATACAGATTGGCAATACGCCATCCACCTCAGGATCAAGCGTACCAGAATGCCCGACTTTTTTTGTTTTTAATAACTTTCTAACCTTATAGACACAGTCGAACGACGTCATGCCTTTCTCTTTCCATAACGGAAGGATTCCGTCCATCCCATTCATCCTCTCAGACTTTACATTTGCTAACCTATTGTATCATAATTCGCACTTTTCCACATAGATTATGAATATAGCTTTTTAGGCGAAAAATATGGTATTATAGATAGGTAAACTTATTTGATAGGAGTGACTTTAATGTCAAGAGTATATATTGTAACGGACTCAACAGCAGACTTAACTGAAGAAGAAGTTAAACAATTTGAAATCTCTATCGTTCCAATGAATATCTCAATCGATGATGAAAACTATATCGATGGAGTTACTATTACAAAAGAAGAATTTAAACAAAAAATGATTGAAAGTGCTGAATTACCTAAAACGGCTCAACCTTCTATCGGTCGTTTCGTTGAGGTATATGACGAACTTGGCAAAAACGGGGATTCTGTTGTCTCGATTCAGATGATGCGTTCGATTAGTGGTACTGTAGATGCCGCTCGTCAAGCAGCTGACATCACTGAAACAAATGTCACTGTTGTCGATTCAGACTTTACTTCTAGATCTATGGGAATGATTGTTAAAGAGGCAGCTCAGGCAGCTCAGGAAGGCAAAACAGTAGAAGAAATTCTTGAGATTGTTGAAGATGCTAAGAAACGCACTACTCTTTATTTAACAGTAGTAAACTTAGACAACTTAATTAAAGGTGGACGCATAAGCCAATTGATGGGAATGTTCTCCAACTTACTCAATATTAAACTATTCCTACAAGTCATTAATGGCAAGATTGAAATTATCCAAAAAGGACGCGGTCTAAAATCTCTTCAAAAGAAATATGACGAGATTTTCGAACAAATGAAAGCTGCTCCGAATGGCATCCAAGAAATTGGGATTATGCATGCAGGATTAAGTGACTTTAACGAAGGAAATATCGCTCGTGTGCGTGAACTCTTCCCGGATGTCCCACTCACAATTGTAACAACTTCACCAATCATCATGAGCCACACAGGCGTTGATGCAATGGCGATTACTTACTTAGAAAATAAATAAAAAATAAAGCAACTAACTCTGATTTTCAGAATTAGTTGCTTTTTTTGTTAGTTTAGGATTTGTCCAATAAAGATACCAACATAAGTGCCGATAATGTATCCAAGCGTCCCTACAAGCATTGTAGGAGCTACGAAACGATGCCATCCTTTAGAGATAGCCATCGCTGCAGCTGTTGTTGGTCCACCAATATTTGCGTTTGAAGCAAGAATCGCTTCTTCCACTGTGAAACCAAAGATTTTTGCACCAGCAAATGTCACTGCCATGTTCACAAAAACCATGATTGCGCAGAACACAAGTAACAATGGAGACTTTTCAATGATTGCTCCGATTGAAGCTGGAATCCCGATAACTACGAAGAATAAGTAAATCAAGAATGTTCCAATTTCATTTGCTCCACTAATCTTCTTGAAGTATTTTGCAAAAATCGTTGAGCAAGCTACTGTTAAAGTAGTTAGAATTAAATATTTATTCGAAACTAGTTGAATAAAGCTGTTATCCCCTAGACCGGAAATAAATTCAGATAAAGTAAAGCTAATTGTTACGATAATAACAGAAATCGCAAAAACAAACGCTACATCTTGAACAGTGATAACTGTATCTTTGCCATAAGCTTTTTCTTCTTCCTCTTTAACACCTTCTGTATAAGCAAATTTAAAATGCTTCTTGAAGAATCCAATTGAAGGAATCATCAGTAAAATTAAGAAATAGAATACCATTAATAAGTTATCCGCAACTGTTGCAGCTGAAATGAGTTCCTTTGGAATCTCAAAAGCGGATGAAACAGCAACAAAGTTTACTCCTCCACCGATATAACTTCCAACCATCATTCCAGCGATATGGTTTAGAACTGGGATAGCTTTGGACAAGGCTAAATATCCTAATACTGCCCCAAGAACGGTTCCTACAGAACTGATTAGGAAGATAGCTAATAAACGACCACTTTCTTTCCAAATTTGTTTTAAATCACATTGGAATAAAAGCATCGGAATAGCTAATGGCACAACAACTCCCCAAACTTGATCATATACAGGTGAATCTGTTGGAATAACGCCTAAATTACTTAATGTTGCTGCCATTAATAGACCGATAATCGCTCCACTAATCTTTGCAGCCCATTGATATCGATTTTCTAAAAAGATACTGATAGTCGCAATCCCAACGATAATAGACCACAATACCCATGTATTATTTGCATCAATCATAAAACACCTCTTCTGGCTTTTTTTAATACATACGAAAATTACCATATATGGTAATTTTTTACTAAAAAGGCAAAAGAGTTGTTTCTGTTTGATGTCCTTTTGCCCTTAAAAATATTATCTTTGTTCGTCTTCTTCTTGAATAGATTTTAAAAGCTCATCAATATGATTTCCGTAATCCACTGATTCATCGCGTTTAAAAATTAATTCTGGAGTCTTGTACAATGAAAGACGTTTGCCTAATTCACGACGGATTAGCCCTTTTGATTTTTCTAATCCACGTTCAGTCGCTTGACGTTCACTAGCTAGTTTTTGAAGTGTTGTGTAGTAAATAGTAGCAATTTGCAAATCACCAGTCACTTCTACTTCAGTAATTGTAATTTCTTGTACACGTGGGTCACGCACTTTTTTAGATAAGATATCATTTACTTCACGTAAAATTTCTTGTGACACACGTCCAACTCTAAAGTTTGCCATTTTGTCTCCTTTCCAACGAAAGAGGCACTGCAATCAGTCCCTCTTCGTTCTAGTTAAATCATAAATTTCTTCTTTAATTTGGTCGATTCAAAACGAATTTTCTCGCACTATTTGGATAACGGCTTGAAAATTCTGAATCGACGTGCGTTTCCTGAAACATCCGCTCGACTATCCTAGCCGCTTACGGTGTTTCGGTCCAACGATTCGATTCATAGCGAATTTTCTCGCACTTTTTTTATAACGGCTTGACCTCCTAGCTTCGGCGTCCACTTCGTTAAGCTTCGTAAAATCTATTCGATTTTCCTCTCCTTAACTCCAGTGTTCCGAAGCTGAACAGTCGGTCTCGCACTATTTTTTATAACGGCTTGAAAATTCTGAATCGACGTGCGTTTCCCGAAACATCCGCACGACTATCCTAGTCGTTTACGGTGTTCCGGTCCAACGGTTCGATTCATCCCGAATTTTCTCGCACTATTTTCTTTTAATCTCGACCATTTCGTATGCTTCGATGATGTCATCTACTTTAATGTCGTTGTAGCCTTCAATCATGATACCGCACTCGAATCCAAGTTTAACTTCTTTTGCGTCGTCTTTGAATCGTTTCAAGCTTGCTAATTCGCCTTCGTAAATAACAATGTTATCACGAATTAAACGAACTGAACTTGAGCGTTTAACAACACCTTCTAATACGTATGAACCAGCAATTGTTCCAAGTTTAGATACTGTGTATGTTTCACGAACGATTGCTTGACCAGTAATTTTTTCTTCAAATTCTGGATCTAACATACCTTTCATCGCTGTTTCGATTTCGTCGATAACGTTATAGATGATACGGTGTAAGCGAATATCTACTTGATCAGATTCAGCTTGAATTTTCGCTTGTGGCGTAGGACGTACGTTAAATCCGATGATGATGGCATTACTTGCTGTTGCAAGAGTAATATCGCTCTCGTTGATTGCCCCTACAGCTGTATGGATAATCTTCACGCGTACGCCTTCAACTTCAATTTTTTGTAAGCTTGATGCTAAGGCTTCTACAGAACCTTGTACGTCAGCCTTGATGATGACATTAACTTCTTTCAATTCTCCTTCTTTTAATGTAGAGAATAAGTTATCTAATGTAATACGGCTTGAAGCGTTACGTTGTTCGATTAACGCACGTTTTGCACGTTCTTCACCGGCAGCACGAGCAGTCTTTTCGTCTTCAAAGAAGCAAAATACCGACTGAAAAAGGCAAGAAGCTGCAGCTCGATATGAATAAGCAAAGTTAGAAAAAAACGGAAAAATTCACCATCACGCTCGGCATATTTCGCGCACTAAGGCCTGTTTTTTAATGTTTCCTCATATTTTCCGCAATTTCGAAGCCTGCAAACTGCGTGTGTTCCAACAATGTTGCGTAATTTTGCCGAGTAATTATCTACATATTCCTAGAAATAGCAGTCAACTCTTTTAGATGAAGCACTTTTTTCTTGCACTCCTTGTCCTTGTTTTGGGAGGACAACTCCATGCTGCGGCACAAAAGAAAATCCTTTATGGTGTAGCTTTCTATAATGTCGAAAATCTCTTCGACACCACACACGACCCTGGCAAGGATGACCACGAATTTCTTCCCACAGGTTCTTATCAGTGGAACGAACAGAAGTATCAAGCCAAACTCCACAATATGTCGCAAGTCATCAGTGAGTTGTGCACTGAGGTGGAAAACACCAGAAACCCTGCAGGTGCTGCTGTGGTGGGACTGAGCGAGGTGGAAAATCGCCACGTTCTCGACGACTTGCTCCAACAACCCTCTTTGTTTGAACGAGGATACAAAGCTGTGCATTTTGAAGGTCCCGACCGTCGCGGCATCGACGTGGCTTTGCTCTACACCCCCAAAGCTTTCCACCTAGAATCGGCTATGCTCGTGCCTTTCGTGTATCGCGATTCGCTGCAACCGGATGTTGATTTGGGATTCTACTGGGACGCTGACGGAAAGATTCAACCTCATTCCAATAAAAATGGGGAACTCATCGGC
>CALCML010000293.1 GCA_937967765.1 uncultured Carnobacterium sp. | reverse complement strand
AACGAAGCCTTCTTAGACTTCAAGATGGAGTTATAATATGCATTACTATTTAAAAAGTAAACATCTCTTTATTGGAGATACAACGAAGGCAGTTTCTGGAATTTTAGAAATTAAAGATGGTCGAATTGTTGGCCACTTCGATTACAATACGCCTGTTGAAGGAGAAATCTTAGATGCAGGAGACAAACTAGTCGTTCCTGGTTTTATTGATGCTCATGTGCATTTATACTTATCTGCCTTAATTCATTTAGGAAAAATGAAGGCAGTTGGTGGACCAACAATTGATGAGGTAGTTCTTCAAGCAAGTTCGATTCCTGAATATAATGGTTGGAAAATCGGAATTGGTTGGTATGCGAGTGATTTCGGACAACAAGTCTTACCGACAAAAGAAGATTTAGATAGAGCATCAACAGACGTACCTATCTGCTTAATCGCAGGGGATGCTCATACGATTTGGCTCAATTCAAAAGCGCTAGAAGTGCTTGAATTAACGCCAGATGCGATTCCGCAAAACATCGGCGGAGAAGCAGTGGTGGCAGACGGCGAACTTACAGGGGTGTTCCTTGAAGCAAAAGCCATCTATTATTTATCAAAAGTCTTGTCTGTATATAAAGACGACGAAGAGCAAGCGTTAAAAGATTATATGTCTTATTTAAACAAAATGGGTGTGACGGCTGTAGGGGATGTTGCCTTAACGGGAGAAAGCCCTGATGATATCGTGTATCCCGAACTCTACTCGAAAGTAGAAAAGGATGCCACAGTTCGTGTGAGCTTCTTTCCAGCGATGCGTGAAGAAGTGGAGCGTAACCGTGAACTCTACAAGACATACCGCTCTGACATGCTCCAAATGGGGGGCGTGAAGCAATTTTACGATGGAGTGACCAGTTCGCATACGGCGTATTTAAAAGAGCCGTATCCGATGCCGTTCTTCGAAGGAGACGTCGGTGGACCGCTTTTAACGGAAGAGAAGATGGAACGCTTAACACTTCTTGCCAATAAAGAAGGATGGCCAATGCGTATTCATACGGTTGGGGATAAGGCGATTGCGTTAACGCTTCAAAACTTCAAAAAGGCGCAAGAAGAGACTCCGTTTGACGCACCATATAAATTCAATACGATTGAGCATTTGGAAGTAATGGATCCAACAGACCTTCCATTAACGGCTCAGCCTTCATTAATTGTTTCAGTGCAACCAAGTCATTTATTAGTAGGGTATGAGACTTTAGATGAAGAGGTGGGTGCAGAACGTGCGCGTCATATGTTCCCGTTCAAATCTTTCTTAG
>CALCML010000292.1 GCA_937967765.1 uncultured Carnobacterium sp. | reverse complement strand
TTACAGAAGAAGCTGACCGGAAAAAAATGAAACAGTACAAAAACTTCTTACGACTCTCATCTTTAAATTTCAAGGGAATTGAAATTACGAATGGTGGATTAAAAAATATTCCACGATATATTGCTTCTTCTATCTTTAGATTTACATCACCACAAATGTGGAATTTGAAATTAGAAGCAGTAGCTAAAAAATATAATAAAGAAAATTCTACAGACTTTACTTGTTCAATATTTGATCCTTATTATCCAAAAGGAATCAAAAAAGAATGGTTGTATGATACGATTGATATGGCTTATGAAGATACGGTTCTAAAAGTTCCAAGAATGTATCATGAAATTCTTGTATATGAATTTGGGGAAGATTATATGACACCACCTCCAGTAGAACAGCAAGTGCCTGGAGAAGCTAAGAACTATTGGATTAGTGAATAACAAACAGAAAACCAATCCGAGTTTATCGGAAATATAATAACTCTTGAAAGATGCTCCTATTTTATGTTGGATCATCTTTTTTTAAAGAAAAATTTAATATTTTTTCTTTGCTATTTGTTCACATTTATGAAAAATAGTGTATAATTTGAACAGAGGAGGAGTTATATGTTAAGTAAGCATCAATTTCAATTGTTATTGAATTTAAAAAACAAAACGGAAAAGACGAACCAAAGAGCAATTGCTGAAGAACTCGGATTTTCACTTGGAACTGTCAATAAACTAATTCAAGAAGCTGAACAGCAAAAATGGATTACTTCTGAATATGAATTGACTGAGCAGGGGCTTCAGGCGTTAGAACCTTATCATGTAGAAAATGCGATCATTATGGCGGCAGGAATGAGTACAAGGTTTGCACCATTATCGTATGAAGCACCAAAGGGACTTTTAGTTGTAAAGGGAGAACGTCTCATTGAAAGAGAAATTAAACAACTAAGTGAAGCAGGTATTAAAAAGATTACCGTCGTTGTTGGGTATATGAAAGAAAAAATGTTTTATTTAGCTGACAAGTTCGGAGTAGAGATTGTTGTAAACGAAGATTATTATCGTTTCAATAATTGCTCTTCCTTAATGGTTGTTAGGGAGCAACTAGGAAATACGTATATTTGTTCATCGGATAATTATTTTGTAGAAAATCCATTCGAAGAGTATGTTTATCGTGGATACTATTCAACCGTGTTTGCCCAAGGGGAAACAGACGAATATTGTGTTGTTGAGTCACCAGACGGCACGATCCGCGAAGTCACAATTGGCGGAGAGAATAAATGGTATATGCTTGGTCATGTATATTTTGACCGTGCATTTAGTGAACAGTTTGCACCGATTTTAGAAAAAGAATTTAAACATGAAGCTTATAAATTACAGTTGTGGGAAGACTATTATGCTCGTCATGTAGATACGTTGTTATTAGAGGCTAGACATTACTCTGATGAAATCATTAAAGAGTTCGATTCATTAGATGAATTGCGTGCCTTTGATGAACACTATTTAATGCATACGAATTCGACAATCTTATTAAATATTTGCAACACTTTAAATGTGACTCCAGCAGAAATTATTAATATTAAGCCAATCAAGGATGGATTAACGAATACTTCTTTCTGTTTCGATTGTAAAGGAGAAACGTATGTATATCGTCATCCAGGTAAAGGTACTCAAGAGTATATTAACCGACTCAGTGAAGCCGCATCGATGAGAATTGCAGCTGAACTAGAGATTGACAAAACTTTCGTGGTGATGAACGAAGAAGAAGGATGGAAAATCTCTAAATTCATCAAGAATGCTCGCTTGTTAGATTATGATGATAAAGAGGATATCGAAAAAGCCGTTCAATTAATGACGAAATTACATCGCTCTGGAAAATCGACACCATATGCGATTGAATTTGAAAAAGGATTAGTAGATTTCAAAGAAAAATTAATCAAGAGAAATCGTTTTGAATTCGACGATAAAGAAGAATTAGAAGCGATGGTCGGCAAAATAGTCGGCTATCTTGAACAAGATCAGGTAAAACATACCATTTGTCATGGTGACTGTTATAGTCCTAACTTCTTAGTAGATGAAGAAGGGAATATGAGTCTGATTGACTGGGAATATTCTGGTATGGGAGATCCAACCAGTGACATCGGAACCTTTGTGGCTTGCTCGGACTATACATTAGAACAAGCAAAAGAATTTATTCGAATCTATTTAGAGCATAATCCTGGTGTTGCTAGCGAACGTCATTTCTTAGGAATTATTGGGCTTGTATCTTATTATTGGTTCTTATGGGCCTTATTCCAAGAAAGCAATGGGAAACCAGTAGGAGAGTTCTTGTACAAGTGGTATCGTTACACAAAACAATATTGTACGGAAGCCCTTCGACTTTATGAGGAGGAAAAATAAGTGAAAGAAGAAATTTCAATTGAGCAATTAATTGCGGATGAAACAGAAAATCGATTAAACATGATGGAAAAAGAAGATTATCCTTTTCCTGAAAGATTTTCAAAAGCAGACTACACATGGGTAGTCATTGGCGTTGGAGTGAATTTACTCCTCGTAATCTTAGCGATGAGTGGGGTGATTCAATAATGGCGTCTATGAATGATTATATTCAACAAGAAACAATTACTGGTGTTGTTCCAATGACGAATGGCGACCGTCAGTATTCGTTCTGGGATTTATTCCTATCAACAAGTGGATTTGCGATTGCAACATGGTGTTATACTCAAGGGGCATATGTGGCACAATATTTATCGTTTAATCAAATGCTCATTAATATTTTTAGCTTTAATATCATTTGGGTATTTATTGAATGTTTACCAATTATTTTTGCGGTTCGTTACGGAATCGATTTATGGATTTGGTTACGTGCGGTTCTTGGTCAAAAGGGTGTCGCTTTACTATCAACGGTCATCAGTTTAGCAAACTTTGGATGGTATGCTGTAGCGGCGAACTTGTTCGCAAGCTCCATGATTCACTTAGCTGGCAACTTTGGCCTCGTCCTCGATAAAGGTATCTGGGGACCAATCCTTGGAACTCTTTGCGTTTTATTAGGTACGTTAATTGCAGTAGGGGGACCGGAAGTCATTAAATGGACGAACCGTTTCCTAGTTATTGCGTTACTTGCGGTAGGGGTCATCATTGTTGGAATTTGTTTTGCAGCAGTGCCTTTAAGCGATATTATGAATGTTCAACCAGCTGTTGAAGGGGACTTATCTCCAATTGAACGCTTTATGATGTCAGCAGAAGGAAATGTAGCCTTCGCATTCTCATGGTCAACACAAGCATTAGTTCTTCCACGTTTAGCGAAAACAGAACGTAGTGGCTACTGGGCAACAACACTTTCTTATGGAGTTGTCGCACCATTCTTCGTAGCAACAGGTGGGGTTATGGCGCTTGCGATGTTCGTAAAAACAGGGGCATATGAAAGTGACCCAACAACAATGTTAGCAACGTTAAGTACACCAGCATTTGCTCTATTGAGTTTATTACTTGTAGCCTTTGCAAACATCGGTACACAAGGAACTGGTTCATATGTAAACTGTATGATTGTAAAAAGTGGGATGCCAAAACTCAGCTACAAGCTGATGGTATGGATTGCTTTCTTCTACGTTAGTGCACTAACGATTTGGGGTGGCGTTGAGGAATATTTCGGTTCATTTATTTCGCTAGCAGCTTATATCCAAGGTCCGATTATTGGAATGATTGTCGTGGACTTCTTCCTACTCAGAAAACAAAAGTTGGCGCTTCGTTCCGCTTATTTCTTAAAGGGACATGATGCATACCAATATACTAAAGGCTTTAATATTGTGGGGATGAGCTGTGTGTTCATCTCATTGATTGTGGCAGTATTGTTTGTTTATAATCCTGTAACGCAACAAATTCAAAGCCCATTATTCCTTATTACAACGGGTAGTGGATTTACAGCCTTACTAGGTGGGGGATTATACTGGCTTGCTAGTCTAACTCCATTAAAAGCTTATATGGTTCGTGATAGAGAAGAAATTACAATTTAAAAGGCACATCTCGTCAGGAATTTGTACTATCCTAAAAAGAGCAGATAATAAAAGGGTTTAGTTCAGTAATATACCGAACTAAACCCTTTTAATTTTACTTCAATTCATTAATCAATTTAATCACGTAGATAAGATTCTTCGAATGTATTCCAATCTTATTCAAAAGTTGTGAGCAGTAAAATCCTCATAATGTGATTTCATAATAAAGTAGCTCAATTGTAATATTTTTTGTTTAATTTTGGTATACGTTTTAATTAGGATTAGGAATTTTTAACATAATGATTGTTGGCATTTTATATACGTAAAATAGGATTGACGATAAATTTCCAGTAACTATAAAAATATATAGATTTTTGTTCACTTTTTCGTCAAAAGGTGTATAATATTGAACATAGGGAGGCGAACTAGAATGATTTCAAATCATCAATTTAACTTATTAGTATTCTTAAAAAATCAAGAAGCAAAAGTGACACAGCGAGAAATAGCAAAAGGACTTGAACTGTCTCTTGGGAAAGTGAATCATCTAGTAACAGAAGCTGAAAGACTTGGTTGGATTACTTCGGACTATTCCCTCACAGAAAAAGGGATTGCTGAATTAGAACCATATCGTGTTCAAAATGCCATTATTATGGCAGCAGGAATGAGTACACGATTTGCACCGCTTTCGTATGAATCACCCAAAGGTCTACTGGTTGTTAAAGGAGAGCGTTTGATTGAACGTCAAATAGGTCAATTGAGAGAGGCTGGAATTGATAAAATTACAGTGATTGTTGGCTATATGAAAGAAATGATGTTCTATCTTGGAGATAAATTTGGTGTAGATATCGTCGTCAATGAAGATTATTATCGTTATAATAATTGTTCTTCGCTTATGCTTGTTCGTGAACAATTGGGAAATACTTATATCTGCTCATCTGATAACTATTTTACAGAAAACCCTTTTGAGGAATACGTATATAGAGGTTATTATGCTACAGTTTTCGCTCATGGAGAGACTGATGAATATTGTGTAGAAAAAGAAACAAATGGTTTCATTTCAGAGGTAACTGTCGGAGGAAAACACACATGGTGTATGCTTGGCCATGTTTATTTTGACCGTGAATTCAGTAAAAAATTTGTTAGTATTTTAGAGATTGAGTTCCAACATGCAGCATTTAAGGAACAGCTATGGGAAGAGTATTATTATCGCCATTTAGATGAATTAAAATTAGAAGCGCGTCATTATTCAGCAGATGTAATTAAAGAATTTGATTCTTTAGCAGATCTTCGTGAATTTGATGAACAATATTTGATGCATACAAATTCAAAAATATTACTCAACATTTGTAAGATACTGTCAGTAACACCTGCGGAGATTACTCATATTAAACCGATAAAAGACGGATTAACAAACACTTCCTTCCGTTTCGAGTGTAAAGGTGAATCTTATGTTTATCGTCATCCTGGAAAAGGAACTGAGGAATATATAAACCGACTCAGTGAGGCAGCTTCAATGCGCGTTGCTGCTGAACTAGGGATAGATCAAACTTTCGTAGCAATGGACGAAAATGAGGGCTGGAAAATTTCAAAATTTATAGAAAATGCAAGACTATTAGATTATGAAAATGATGAAGATGTTGACAAAGCGATTGACTTCATTAGCCGCCTCCATCGTTCTGGTAAGACAACACCTTATGAACTAAGATTCGAAAAAGATTTAGAAGAATTTAAGGAAAAATTACAAAAACGAAATCGTTTTGAGTTTGAAGATAAGGAAATACTAGAAGAGCTCGTACGTCAAGTCATTCAATATTTACACAAAGATCCTGTGGAATTTGTTCTTTGTCATGGTGACTGTTATAGTCCGAATTTTCTAGTTGATGAAAACGGGAATATGAGTTTGATCGATTGGGAGTATTCTGGAATGGGAGATGCTGCGAGCGACATTGGTTGTTTCCTATGTTGTACAGACTACAGTTTAGATGAAGCCAAGGAATTTATTAATAAGTACTTTGAAAAGAATCCTGGCGCAGGTACTCAACAGCATTTCTTAGGAATGGTAGGGTTAGTTTCGTACTATTGGTTCTTGTGGGCACTTTTCCAAGAAAGTAATGGAAAACGAATTGGCGAATATCTTTATAAATGGTATCGCCATACGAAAATGTATTGTACTGAAGCTCTAAAAATGTATCAGGGAGAAAGAACTAGATGAAAAAGGAAGTTTCAATCGAAAAGCTAATTTCCGAAGAAACAAAACGTAGGCTTGACTTAATGGAAGATAAAGATTACGTATTTCCAGAACGATTTTCAAAAATGGATTACCTCTGGGCGGGGATTTGTGTAGGAGTTAACCTAATCCTCATTATTTTAGCAATGTGTGGGGTGATTCAATAATGGCTTCTATGAATGATTATATTCAACAAGAAACGATTACAGGTGTTGTTCCAATGACGAATGGAGATCGTCAGTATTCGTTTTGGGATTTATTCCTTTCTACTAGTGGCTTTGCCATTGCAACTTGGTGTTATACGCAAGGAGCTTATGTTGCTCAGTATCTTTCTTTTAATCAAATGCTCATTAATATTTTTAGTTTTAATATTATTTGGGTCTTTATAGAATGTTTACCAGTACTTTTTGCAGTTCGTTACGGAATTGATTTGTGGATTTGGCTCCGGTCGGTTCTTGGGCAAAAAGGAGTTGCACTTTTGTCAACAGTAATAAGTTTAGCAAACTTTGGTTGGTATGCAGTTACTGCGAATCTTTTTGCGAATTCCATGATACATTTAGCAAGTAACTTTGGGCTTGTGCTAGATAAGGCAATATGGGCTCCGATACTCGGTACTATGTGCGTCTTTTTAGGAACTTTAATTGCTCTTAGTGGACCTGAAACTATAAAAGGAATTAATAGATACATGGTTGTTGCTTTGTTATTTGTTGGTTTGATTATAGCTGGAATTTGTTTTTTTGCAGTTCCGATTACAGAAATTATGAATGTACAGCCTGCCGTTCAAAATGATTTAACACCACTGGAACGATTCATGATTTCAGGTGAAGGTAATGTTGCTGTAGCATTTTCTTGGTCAACTCAAGCATTCATTTTACCGCGCTTGGCAAAATCAGAGCGAAGTGGCTATTGGGCAACTTCTTTATCGTATGGCGTTATAGCACCATTTTTTGCGGCCACAGGTGGCGTTATGGCACTTGCTATGTTTGTAAAAACTGGTGTATACGAAAGCGATCCAACAACGATGCTAGCTACTTTAAGTACGCCTACATTTTCACTTTTAAGCCTATTGCTAGTTGCTTTTGCTAATATTGGGACTCAAGGAACCGGTTCATATGTAAACTGTATGATTGTGAAGAGTGGAATGCCAAAACTTAGTTATAAGCTAATGGTCTGGATAGCCTTTGTATATGTGAGTGCTTTGACTATTTGGGGAGGTGTAGATGAATATTTTGGTTCATTTATTTCTCTAGCTGCTTATCTTCAAGGGCCAATTATTGGGATGATTGTCGTTGACTTCTTCCTACTCAGAAAGCAAAAATTGTCTCTTCGTTCAGCGTATTTCTTAGAAGGACATAAGGCATACGAGTATACAAAAGGATTTAATATAGTGGGAATGAGCTGTGTGTTCATCTCATTAATTGTTGCAGTCCTCTTTGTATATAACCCAGTGACGAAGCAAATTCAAAGCCCATTGTTCCTCATTACAACAGGTAGTGGATTTACAGCCTTACTAGGTGGGGGATTATACTGGCTTGCTAGTCTAA
>CALCML010000291.1 GCA_937967765.1 uncultured Carnobacterium sp. | reverse complement strand
GAACAAGGCAACTCAATAAGAGTTGCCTTGTTTTTTTGTTTATTTACGATTTAACCTAGATGAAAATTCTCTCGGAATTCGGGATTGCCTTCCCATTCTTCTTTAGTGAAGTCACCGGTTAGAGTATGTTCTTCTGAAAATACGAGAACGCGTTGGATAACCTCTTGAATTTGTTCGTAATGGTGGGAGGAAATAATCATTGTTTTTCCTGCTGTTTTAAGCTCTTGTAGTAATTCCGCAATGAGGCGTTGGTATTTTGGTGAGAGGCCGTTAAATGGCTCATCAAACAATAATACGCTTGGATTCATCGTGAGGACACTAGCAATCGCCACGAGTTTCTTTTCACCGCCAGAAAGGTGATAGGGAATGCGGTCCCTTAGGTGTTCGATTTCTAAGAGTGCCAGTGTATCCTTTACTCGCTTTTCAACTTCTTCTTCGGGCAATCCGAGTTGACGTGGACCAAAGGCAAGCTCTTCAGCAACCGTCGTATTGAAGAGTTGAATATCGCTGTTTTGGAAAATCAAACCGACCTGTTGGTATAAATGACCGGCATTACTTGGGTCTTTTAAGAAGTCTGCATCCACCGTCCAATCGTTAAAATGATATTGTCCAGAAGAGAGCGGAAGTAGCCCAACCAAGATTTTAAAGAGAGTGGATTTCCCGGCTCCATTCGGTCCCATCAAAGCCACCGTTTCACCTTTCTCGATATGAAGGTTGATGTCGTGGATTCCAATGTCTTCGCTATAGTGATAATTTCCATCGTGAATTGTAATCATAAGCGTTCCTTTCTAGCGTAGCATGGTTGTTGCGGCAACCAGCACGATTAATTCGAGTAATAATAACACGTCCTCTTTCTTCCAGCAGAAAGGGGTTTTGGTTTTGACGTCCATTCCGTAGCCTCGAAGCGTCATGGCCTCGTAGACTTCTTTTGTGTGGTTTTTCGATGATAAATACAAGAGTCCAAGAATCGATCCAAACAACCCGAGATTCACCTTTTGTCCGATGGTTCGCAGTTGCACACATTCGATTTGTTGCTGTAGATGCTTTCCAAGGATATACGTGTATTTCATCGCGAGTTCAATCGTTTGAATCATCGTTTTTGGAAAATGCAACTGGCGAAGCGCCTCAACGAGTTGAACACTTGTCGTTGTTGCTAAGAAAAGCGACAGGTTTAAGACAAGGATTCCTGTACGACCAAGGAAGATGCCGCTGTTCTGGAAGCCTCTTAGAAGAATACTTGGCAAGAGGACAATTGCTGTAAAGAAAAGTACGCGCGTGAGAACCTTCCACAGACGAAGGAGCGCTTCTCCTGGAAGAAAGGCGATATGGGCTAATAGGAAAATCGCCAAAATCCAAAGTTGGATAGTAGAGTGGCTGAGTGTGATCAGAATGGCTAAGCACACAAAGTAAACGAGCCGCATCCAAGACGAAGATTTCGCCTTAAATGCGGGTGTCGTTTGTTTCATTTTGCCGAGTAGACGGCGCAATGAGTTAATATTCATTTGTAAATATTGATGGCTTTTCGAAGAGGCAGCGAGTGCTTCTTCTCTTTGTAGCCAGTCAGGTAGTTTACGCATGAGATACTTTTGCTCCATTCATTGTTCGAATCATTTTTCCTAAAATATAGAAAATCAATAGTGCAGTGATGGCTGATAAAATATAACCCACTGCGATGTTTGTTCCTGGAATCGTGTAATCACTGAAGAGGACTTCGAATGAAAATCCATTTTCGATTCCTGCGGGGACATTATTCATCATTTCAGCAAGTTCGTCGGCGGACCATTCTCCAAAGGCTGTTCCTTCTGCTAATAATCCTAGTGGGCTTAATACGACTAAGGCGATTAAGACATAGCGGATTTTCTTTACGAAAGAAGTCGTATTCACTGAAGTAGGTGTGTATAGTTCTTGTGGTGCCACTTGTTTCACGAAACGATAAATGACATAAGTGAAGAAGACTTCAACAGCACCGGCAATCGTTAAGTGAGTCACCATCATGGCAGGAATCGTAACCGCTAATCCATAAGGGTTATACAGTGGTTCGCCTCCTTGAGTGGCAATGATTGGTTGAATTCCAAGTTCAATGGCTGTTAAGAATGCAGCCACGTTAATTCCTACGTAAGAACCAACGAGAACTCCGGCTGTTTCGTGGTTTTGTTTACGGAAGAAATGATAAACGGCGTATCCGACAAATGGCATTGCGATTGCCATGTTGAAGATATTTGCGCCAAGAGCAAGAATTCCTCCATCTCCAAATAGAAGAGCTTGTAAGAGGAGGGCGACGATCAGTGCCAGACTCGCGGCATATGGCCCGATTAAGATTGAAAGTAACACGCCACCGACAGCGTGAGCAGTTGTACCGCCAGGAATTGGCACATTAAACATCATTAATAAGAAAGAAAGAGAAGCCGCAATCCCAAGCATTGGTGCTAATTCTTTATTTTCCTTTAATTGTGTTTTGACTTTCGTGATAGATAGCCCTACAACTGGCGCAGCTGCAACCGCTAAAACGGCGCAAGATGCTGGACTTAAGTAATTATCTGGTATATGCATAACAAATTCTCCGTTCATATTTTTTAAAGCTGTTAACAGAATATCACAACCAAAAAAATGAGGTCGTTGCAAAATAGGTTTAACAAATGTTACTAATCGATGTTGAGTCACTTTCTTAGTATTCCTATAGTTTGAGTCGTATACTATAGATAGAATTGTAAAGGAGGATTTGCAAATGGAATTTATTAAAGAAGAAAAAGCGTTTAGACATTATA
>CALCML010000290.1 GCA_937967765.1 uncultured Carnobacterium sp. | reverse complement strand
CTCTTTCATGATGGCCTCCTGAAAAATTCCTTATCTTCAATATTATACGCGTTTTGGGGTTAGATTACAAATCTACGCCACAAAAAACGGCTTGAATTCAAAGTTTCAAGCCGTTAAATATTTTTATTTTCGATACCATTTGACGCAATATTGATTTTTTTCTTCGTCATAGTTTAATGACTCCACAAGAGTACGCTGTTGAAGCTGATTTAACTCTTTCGTTTCCGTCACCTCTAACCACTCTTCATAGTAAGTCATTTGCGCTTTTACTTGTTCTTTTAAGAAAGCTTTTAATCGTTCCACATCTGCTTCATTCACTGCAGAAATTTGAATCGATGGATAAAGGTTAGGTTGGAATTCGCCTTCGATTAAGTCTGTCTTATTATAGACTGTGACCATTGGGATTTCTTGCATTTTCAAGTCATTTACTAAATCGATGACTGTCTTTTCATGTAGCGAGAACTGCGCGTTTGACGCATCCACCACATGAACTAATAAATCGACATCGGCACTTTCTTCAAGTGTCGATTCAAACGCATGTATCAATGTCGTTGGTAACTCTTGAATAAATCCTACCGTATCCGTTAAGGTTACTTCGAAGTTCGGGAACAAGTCCACCTGTCTTGTTAATGGATCCAATGTCGCAAACAATTGGTCCATTTGGTAAGTACCCGCCTGCGTTAATTGATTTAAAATCGTAGACTTCCCAGCATTCGTATATCCAATTAATCCAAGCTGGAACCCGTTTGAACTCTTTCTTTTCTCCCGTGAACGTTCACGATGTTTCTTAATTTGTTCTAACTGTTCTTCGATATCTTGGATTTGCTTACGAATATAACGTCTATCGGTTTCTAAACGCGTTTCCCCTGGACCACGAGTACCAATCCCCCCACCTTGACGAGACAAGCCTTCTCGTTGCCCTGAAAGACGAGGTAGTAAGTAGTTTAATTGCGCGAGCTGTACTTGAAGTTTCCCTTCTTTAGAACGAGCACGCATTGCAAAAATATCTAAAATCAATTGCACACGGTCAATGATACGACAGTTAATCGATTCATTGAGATTTTTCACTATCGAACCTGTGAGCGATTGATAGAATACAACAAGGTCCACTTCTAGTTCATCGACAAGATGGCTGATTTCTTCCACTTTTCCTTTTCCAACAAGGGTACGTCCACTAATCGACTCACGTTTTTGAGTCACAGTGGCAACCACTTCCCCCATCGCTGTATCGACTAATTGCGCCAACTCTTGGTTAGCATATGCGAAATCTTCATCCGTTTGCGTCGTTTGTACGCTTACGATTAATACGCGTTCTCTTTGTTCCATTCTATCCCTCCTCTACAAAAGCTGATAGTTCTTCTAATAGTTCTTCTTTATCTTTTAGATTCTCTAATAAATTCACCCAACGAATCTGGGGTAGTCGATTTCTAAACCACGTTAATTGTCGTTTCGCGTACCGTCTTGAATTTTGTTGAATGGTCGCAATAATCGCCTCACGAGATTGTTCCCCTTCAAAATACGGAATCCATTCCTTATATCCAATTCCACTAATCGACTGGATATCAAGGCCTTTTGATTTTTCATATAAATCTCTTGCTTCTTCTTCAAGACCAGCCTCACTCATCAATTCTACACGCAAATTAATACGCTCATATAGAAGCGCACGGTCTGTATTTAAACCAATAATAAACGCATCATAGTGTGGGGTCTTTTGAATTTCGAGGCTTGAAAACTTCTTGCCAGTCGCATGAATGACTTCTAGTGCACGAATCACACGTCTGGGATTATTGACCGAAATCTTCGAAGCAGCTTCTGGATCTACTGTATTCAATTCGTCCCAAAGAACTTCAGAGCCTTTTTCTTCTAGTTCTTTTTCTTTTAGCAAACGATAGGCAGGATCATTCGAACCCTCACCACTATAATGGAATCCATATAATAAACCTTCGATATAGAGACCAGTGCCACCGACGATAATCGGTAGTTTCCCACGACTCGAAATGTCTGCAATAGCTGCTTCTGCCTTTTCTTTAAAGTCACTTGCAGTAAAAGGTTCATCCCACTCACAAATATCGAGCAAGTGGTGAGGAACGCCTTCTTTTTCTTCCTCAGTAACTTTTGCAGTTCCAATATCAAGACCTTTATACACTTGAAGCGAATCTCCATTAATGATTTCGCCGTTAAAGTGTTTTGCTAATTCAATACTGAGAGCTGTTTTCCCTACCGCGGTTGGTCCCACGATAATCATAATTTTTGGTAGCTTATCGCTCATAGTTCTCCTTTAATTGCAACGCCTTTTCCGGATAGTCCGTAAAAATGGCCTCAATCTGTAGTTCAAAGCAACGGTTAATGTCTTTATCTTCATTCACAGTCCATACACGTAAAGGTAATTGATTCATATTCCATTCAAGCGTCCAATCAAGCAACTTCAAATCCGGATGATACGATTCTTTTTCAAGCATCGCGTCCCCTTTATTCGCCCACTCGACTGACTCAAATAGAAGCCCAATTTCTTGAGTTGGATTTAATTTTTTGAGCTCAACTAATGTATATGGGTTAAAGCTAGAATAGACAATTGCAAATGGCCAACTCCCGGTACTTTGAAGAGCAAGACATTTCTCAACGAGTCCATCATATTGAATAATATCTGTTTTTAACTCAATATTTAATTGCCCGTTGAAGTTCAACTCTTTTAATAAGTGAAGTACTTCTTCCAGAGTTGGAATTTTCTCGCCAGCAAATGTAGCATTAAACCAACTTCCTGCATCTAGCTCTTTGATTTTTGCTAGCGTTAAGTTTCTGATTTCACCAGTACCATTGGTTGTACGGTCGACTGTTTCATCATGAATCACAACTAACTGTCCATCCTTTGTTAAATGGACATCGAGTTCAATGCCGTCACTTCCCACACGCACTGCCTCTCTAAATGAAGCGAGTGTGTTTTCTGGATGTGTCCCTTTACTCCCTCTATGTGCAAAGATTTTTGTCATTTGCGTTCACCTTCTACTCGTGTATCATTTTCTTGTTTAATTGAGTTTGAAATTTGTAAAAGTTCTTTTGCATTTTCCAGTGTTAATGCGGTAATTGTCGTACCAGAGAGCATACGCGCGATTTCTTCTGTACGTTCTGCTTCGTCCATCACTTTAAGAATCGTATGCGTACGTTCGCCTTCTTCTACTTTTTCAATATGAATATGCGTATCCGCCATACTTGCCACTTGTGGTAAATGCGTAATACTCAACACTTGAGCGTATTCTGAAATGTAGTGCATCTTCGAAGCAATCGCCTGCGCCACACGTCCGCTAACACCTGTATCCACTTCGTCAAAAATAATTGTTCCAACGAGTTGTTCCTTTGTAAAGATGGATTTCATCGCTAATGTAATACGCGACAACTCCCCACCAGAAACAATCTTGCTAAGAGGCTTCAATGGTTCCCCTTTATTCGTTGAAATATAAAACTCAACGATGTCAATCCCTGTTTCCAGTAAGGCTTCAGTTGTCTCAAATTGGATAGCAAATTGCGCATTCTCCATATAGAGGCCGTGCAATTCGCTCACAATATCTGCTTCTAAACGTTTCGCAACTTCACGACGAATACTTGAAATCTTCTCTGCAATCGCAAAAGCTTCAAGAGTAGCTTGTTTCAACACTTTTTCTGTTTCAGCAATCAATGCTTCTTTATTTTCAATCTTATTCAAAGCGTCTCTTGCTTTATCTTGGAAGGCTAGAATCTCTTCTGCATCATCCCCATATTTACGTTTTAATTGATAGTAAACATCGAGACGTTCTTCGATAAAGGCCAGACGTTCTTCGTCAAATTCAGCATTTTCGATTTCATGACGAATCGCACTTGTAGCATCCTGCAGTTGATAGTAAGCCTCGCTCATTTGTGTAGAGAGTGTCTTGAAGCTTGTTGAAATCGACTCTAGACTTTCCACTTCACGTGTCGCTTCACCGATAGCATCGACGCTTGAATATTCTTCCCCTTCAAGAGCAGCAAGAGCTGTTTGAAGTGCCGTTTGGATCTTTTGGAAGTGTGTAAAGTACTCTTTTTCTTCGCTTAATTGTTCTTCCTCACCCACATAAATATTGGCTTCTTCGATTTCTTGTAATTGGAATTTCAGCATATCTACGCGTTGTGCGTCTTCTTTTTCTGCTGTTTGCAACGCTCTGAGTTCTTGTTTAGCGGCTACGACTTTTGCATAAGCTTCATCGTACGAAGCCAATAATGGGCCCATTTGATGGTGTGCGAACTCATCTAATAGCCCTAAATGTTTCTCTTCATTTAATAATAAGAAATGCTCATTTTGGCCATGGATATCGATTAAATAAGGTCCGATTTGTTTAAGGAGCGCAACAGTCGCTAACTGTCCATTAATACGACAGTTTGATTTTCCATTTTGCAATAGTTCACGTTGAATCATTAATTCATCTTCAACAACTTCAACCCCGAATTCTTGCAACTTTTCAACAACGGCTGGATCCTCAATTCTAAATACCCCTTGAATCAAGGACTTTTCTTCACCATAACGAATCATTTCGAGCGATGCACGTTCACCAATCAACAGGCCCACCGCATCAATAATAATCGATTTCCCAGCGCCCGTTTCCCCGGTTAAAACCGTCATCCCTTTTTCAAACGTACACTGAACTTCTTCGATAATGGCAAAATTCTTAATATAAATCTCTTGAATCAAGTTCGTCACCCTTTACTTTTTTAATCGTTGCGCTTCTTTAACCGTCTCACGCGCGAGTTCTTCAAACGAATGAACCTCACTTGGAGCCGTATTTTTTAAATGCGCTAAAAATTCAATATTCCCACTTCCACCAGTGATTGGTGAATACGTTACTTTTTCAACAGTAAATCCGATTTGTTCACTGAAGCTTAAAATATCGACTAATACATCTTCATGTACTTTTGGATCACTGACAATCCCTTTTTTCCCGATGCGTTCACGACCTGCTTCGAATTGCGGTTTAATCAATACAAGCACGTCTCCGCCTTCTTTTAGAATTGGTTTTAATGGCGGTAAAATAAGCTTCAACGAAATAAACGATACGTCAATCGAAGCCACATCTGGTTGACCTTTTGTGAAATCATCTGGAGTTGCGAAACGGAAATTCATACGCTCCATGACAACGACACGCTCATCTTGGCGAAGTTTATAATCTAATTGGTTATACCCCACATCGAGTGCATAACTTTGTTTAGCCCCATTTTGTAAGGCCGCATCTGTAAATCCACCTGTAGAAGCACCGATATCTAATAAAATCTTTCCATCGACACTGACATCGAATTCTTTTAAGGCTTTTTCTAATTTCAAACCGCCACGAGACACATATTTCAAGGGTTCTCCTTTAATCATCAATGAACTCGTGACAGGAATTTTCTCCCCTGGTTTGTCGTATCGATTATGATTCACTGCATCCACAATCTGTCCAGCCATGACAAGACGTTTTGCTTTTTCTCTGGAATCTGTCAATCCTTGTTGTACGACTAGAATATCCACACGTTCTTTTTCCATTTGTTACTCCTATATTTCTAAATACGTTAAAAATTCAACGAGTAGCGCCTTTGTTTGTTGGTTTTCTGGCGTAAATGCCACTTCTTCCAATGCACGTTTACAAGACGAAATTTCGCTTGCTAAGGCTTCTTTTGCGCCTTCTACTCCTAAGAGACTCGGATACGTATTTTTACTTAGTTCAGAATCCTTACCTGTTTCTTTACCGGTTTGCTCACTTGTCCAGCAAACATCTTGCAAGTCATTTTGAATTTGGAATGCTAGACCAAAGTGAGTTGCATAAGAAACAAAAGCTTCTTTCATCTTTGCATCATCGATAAAGAGATTTCCAAGACGTACAGCAGCTAGTAATAACTCGCCTGTTTTCTCACGATGGATTTCTTTCATTTGTTCCAAAGTAATCGTCACTTCTTCACTAGCAATATCTTTCATTTGGCCTGAAATCATGCCACTCATACCAGAAGCAGTCGACAAAATCTTTACGGCTTCCACTAATTGATGAACTTGTAAGTTGGCATTTGCAGCCACTCCGAAGGCTAATGTCAGTAATGCATCCCCTGCTAAAATCGCAGTGGCTTCATCAAAAGCCTTATGCACGGTTGGACGACCACGACGAAGGTCATCGTCATCCATTCCTGGTAAGTCATCATGAATGAGTGAATACGTATGAATCATCTCTAAGGCACATGCTAAATCTAACGCTGCTTCATTTGACGAAGTTCCAGCTGAACCGACTGCAAGCGTCAAGAGTGGTCTAATTCGTTTTCCACCGGATTGTACAGCGTATAGCATCGCTTCTTTCAACCTTGCGTCAGAAGCTCTATTTTCAATCAGCTGCGTTAAGTGAAGTGCTACGTCTTGTTGAAGTTGTTGAATAACATCCTTCACCATACGACTATGCCTCTTTTCCTTCTGCATTCACTGTAATCATTGCACGAACGGTTTCTTCGGCTTTTGTCAAAGTTTCATTACAAAATTGGCTTAATTCCATTCCTTCTTTGAATTTATCAAGCGCTTCGTCTAAAGGAACATTTCCGCTTTCTAATTGGCGCACGATTTGTTCTAAGGCACCCATTGCTTCTTCAAATTTCATTTCTTTTTTAGCCATTATAAACTCTCCTTATTTTTTGCTGTGACAGTAGCATTCACTAGACCATCACTAAGTCTGATTTTAATTGGTTGTTCTTCTTCAATTTGGTCGACCGATTTTACGATATCACCGTCTTTAAACACGATACCGTAACCACGCGTCATAATCTTCAGTGGACTAAGTAAATCTAATTTTTCCACTAATTGTTGGAATCTGATTTGCTTATCCTGCAAATAGTTTTGATTGCTATCGACTAATTGCTTATGCAACCATTCGAGTTTTTGCTTTTGTTGAATTAATAATTGTTCTGGCGACACTAATTGCAGGCGGTGCGTAAATTGCATCGATTGTTGTTTTGCCAGGTGAAGTCTTTGTTGCATGCCTTGCATTAGTTTTAATCGCAGTTGATCGACTTGCTGTGCATAGACTTCATACATCCGCTCTGGTTTTACAAAAATACCAGACTTTTCTAGTTTACTTAATAACTCCTTACGAGTATTCAACTGATTAAGCATCGTGGTTTGCAAGCGCCCTGTTAGATTCCCAAGTGTTAAATGGATGTCATTTAAGACCGGCGTTGCAAGTTCTGCTGCGGCAGTTGGTGTAGCTGCACGTTGGTCAGCTGCAAAGTCTGTTAAGGTCGTATCTGTTTCATGCCCCACACTTGAAATGATTGGGAGGGAGAATGAAGCAACACGTCTAACAACAGGTTCCTCGTTAAACGCCCATAAGTCTTCAATGGAACCACCACCACGACCAATGATAACCACATCGGCATCCGACTGTTCTACTAAGTCCAAGTTTTTAAGAATACTTGGAACGGCATGAACTCCTTGTACCACGGTTGGATATAACACGAGTTGTGCGATTGGAAAACGTCGAGCCACCGTTGTTTGAATATCACGAATAACGGCACCTGTATCACTCGTTAAAATCGCAATTTTCTTTGGAAATACAGGGATTGGTTTCTTTGGTCCAGCAAATACGCCTTCTTCCGTTAGTTTCTTTTTCAACTGTTCGTAAGCTTGATAAAGAGCGCCGACTCCATCTGGTTCCATATGTTCGATAATCATTTGATATTTTCCAGATTTCTCGTATACCGTGACGCGCCCAATTACAAGAACCTTCATTCCTTCTTCTGGTTGGAATTGAATTTTCTTATAGGCGCCTTGGAACATGGTCGCAGCGATAATCGCATTTTCATCCTTTAAGTTGAAATACTTATGCACACTATTTTTATTAAAGTTCGAAATTTCTCCCGTCAAATAAACACGGTCTAAGTGCGGATCACGGTCAAATTTAGTTTTTATATACTTCGTCAGCGCACTGACGGTTAAGTATTCTTGTTCCATGTCCTACTCCTTCTTACTTTTTGCATTTTTTACGGTTTGCGCTAGTAACATCGCAATCGTCATTGGACCTACTCCGCCAGGCACTGGTGTAATCGCACTTGTGAGTGGCACCACTTCTTCAAACAAGACGTCTCCACAAAGTTTTCCTTCCTCATTACGGTTAATGCCGACATCAATGACAACGGCCCCTTCTTTTACGAAGTCATTTGTAACAAGTCCTGCTTTTCCTACGGCACTAATGAGAATATCAGCGCGTTTAGCCACTTTTGCTAAATCTTTAGTACGGCTATGACAAACTGTAACTGTCGCACCGTGATTCAACCCTAACAATGCCATTGGACGGCCGACAATCGTACTTTGGCCAATGATGACCATCTCTTTTCCAACAAGGTCGATATTGTATTCTTTGAAGAATTCCATGATTCCTTGTGGTGTACATGGAACAATCGATTCATCCTTTTGTAGTAACTTCCCTAAGTTCACTGGATGGAACCCGTCCACATCTTTTTCAGGAACAATCGCTTCTAAGACTGCATCTGTATCGATGTGTTTTGGCAAAGGTAATTGCACCAATATCCCATGAACGCTAGCATCATGGTTAAGTGTATTCACGTATTCTAATAGTTCTTCTTGTGTCGTTTCTTCACTGAGGCGAATCACGTTTGAATGAATGCCTACTTCAGTAGCTGCGCGTTCTTTATTACGCACGTACACTTGGCTAGCTGGGTCTTCTCCAACGAGAATGACCGTTAGTGAAGGTATGACTCCACTCTTAGAAAGCTGTTGTACTTCCTGTTTTAGTTCTTCTCTTATTTTTCCAGCTAATGCTTTCCCATCTAGAATTTGCGTCATAGAAGTCTCCTTTTTTCAAAAATAATTATGTAAAGTTAATAAAAATATGTATGGTGATATTAACATATGTGTGAATTAACATATATGTTAATTTTTTGTCTGTTCAAAAGTTTTGTGCTTTGACTTAGACGCAGTGGTTTATTGACTTTCTTTTCATCACTCGTGATTCAAGAAAGTCTAATAAAC
>CALCML010000289.1 GCA_937967765.1 uncultured Carnobacterium sp. | reverse complement strand
TTTCAATCTTGCTACTATTTATCAGTCCTATCCTTTTAGACGATTGGAAGCATCGTAGTGTGTTAGCGGTGAAGCCGATTCGGCAGTGGAAATATATATTACAAAAAATCAGTAGTTACTGGTTGGTAAACATGGCGCTTGTAATTCTTGTTTTGTTTGGTGTTTTTCTAGTACAGAGTCTATCTTTCGGAGTGGGAAACATAACTTCGCCATTTCTTGTATTTCGTGGAGAAGAGGAGGCCCTCATGCTTCCATTACAATTTATCGGGATTGTCCTACTCTTTGCAGCGTGTGTGCTCCTATTCTTAATCAATCTCGTCGCATGGTGTAATCAGTTGAGTAGAAATAAGATGGTAGGATTCATCGCAGGGCTGATGGTTATTTGGGCAGAGCCTATCTTCCGTTCCATGAAGATGTATCCTTCTTTTGCAGACAAGTTGCCACTGTACTATGTGAACTTTGGCTCTGTCATCCAAGGAATGAAAGATGATTTTTATGCGGCGGGTACGTTTACGATTTCAAACGGATGTGCCAGTTTACTTGTAGGAGCGTTCGTATTCTTCTTATTCACAGTTGGAACTTCATGCTGGCAAGAACGTCATAGACGAGGAGGTTCGGTATGAGTAGATGGGTTCAATTAGATAGAATACATTTAAAGAAAAGAGGATTTTTCTATAAGATGCCGCTTCTTATCTTAGTAGTTGCAACACTTGTCATGGGATATCATCACGTTACAGGGAAACCGTCCTTAAGAGATGTGATTGAACGACAATTTGCTCAGATAGATGATCTGAAAGATTCGTTTGAGAATCAAGTGACGATTGATGAAGATACAAAGAAAGAGATAAATACTACTTTCCAGGCGCTTTACCAAACCTATGCACAAGAAAATGGAATTTATACAGTGAAGGGGAAAACGGAACGGCTGATTCCAATTTATGAAAAGCGGTTGGAATTGGTTGAGTCACTTCTAGGACGTGGGTCGCAAGATTGGGCGGATTCATTAGAGAGTCCTATGCAAATTAAAGCTAAACTCCAATTATTCCATTATTTAGTTGGAAAAGAGATATCCTACCAAACCTATTACCAGTATGGTGATTTTATACAGACGATTTTCCAACTTCTTGGCTACGGAATCCTTGTCTTCTTTTTCCTTGTACAAGTTGGGGGATATTTAGAAAGAAAACAACGACACAGAACGCTACTAGAAGTAGTGCCAATTTCTAATAAAGAAGAATTATTGACAGAAACACTCTATTCTTTGAAATACTTTTATGCTTTTCCTAGTCTGCTGGTGATTCTGCCTGTAGCGGCATATGGAATCCTAATTCAAGAGAATGTTTTTCTGTTTCCTGTATCGTATGTGACTAATGGGGAAGCAATCTTTATTTCAGCGACTCAAGGAATCCTATTAGCGATTGGATATCCATTGCTAGCAATTGTTGGATTATTCATCGCACAAATGCTGCTCTTTTCTTTGATTAAAGATACGATGGTGTCGACGATTGTCCTCTTTATCCTTGGATATTTGAGTATTGGAGGATATTCGTTAGGGGCTATTTTACCGATTAGCGTGTTACCAGCCCTGCAACAGGGCGTCCCGCTTGTGATAGGAGCCTGTGTAGGATTGTTTTTTTCTATTCTATTTATTGGTATAAGATTAAAAAATATTAGGAAGTGAGAAATTAAATTTTCTCACTTTTCTTTTATTTTCCGCCAAAAGTCCTATATACATTGGATTAAGACAATGTTACACTATGAGCATAACAATAAGTTGAAGTGGAGCGAGTGTGCATGAGGGTTGTTTTTCAGAAGTTTAAAAAAGAAGTGTTCATCATGATTACGTTGCTCACCCTAATTGCAGGGGCGGAGCTTGTATCGAGTATCGTGAATGCGCAGACTTTAGATACTTTAGTGAACATGGATATTCATAATTTCTTTTATAAGGCTATTTGTTTAGTTGTTATTTTTGCATTTTATCTATTGTTTACATATATGTTGATTCGCTATCAAGCCTACTTTAATCAAAAAGTTGCGACATGGTTAAGGGACCGTATTAGTCATTCGATTGAAGCAACGTCTTATGGACGTTTTTATGAAAAGAATAGTCAAACGTACATCTCGTGGTTTACAAGTGACTTGGAACAGATTAAAGGGAATGCGATGAATCCAACCTTTGAAGTCATTGGAGGAATTATTTCCGCGGTCATTTCTGCGGTAGCATTGTTTATGTATCATTGGTCTATCGTCTTACTAGCGGCTATCTGTATTGTCATCATGGCCGTGTTGCCGGCTTTGTTCTCAGCAGAACTGACAGAAAAAACCATCAAAGTGTCAGAAGCCAATGAAAAATTCGCAAAATCCATTTCGGATTTATTGAGCGGATATGATACTCTATTTGTTTTTCGTAAGCTAGCGTATTTAAAAGAAAAAATTCATGAAAAATCGGTTGAAGTAGGAGATACGCATCGCGATTTTAGTAAGTCGATGGCCAAAGTTGCCGTTAGTGGTGGGATTGGGAATGTCTTTAGCCAAATTTCAGTATTCATCTTAACGGGATACTTAGCTTATATTGGCGAAGTCAGTATCGGGAGTATTCTAGCGGCGATGGCATTAAGTAGCACCATCTTCAACGTGCTTGGAAATATTAGTCAAAAGATTGGTTCGATTAAGAGTGCAGATTCATTGTTTAATAAATATGAACAATTAGAACCAGCAGCCCTTGTAGAGGAAGCGCCAGTAGAGGCACCTCGCACTCTTATTGAAGTGAGTGATGTTTCGTTTAACTACGGAGAAAAAGTGATTTTAAATCATGTGTTTCTTGGTTTTAATGAAGGACAAAAATACGCGATTACTGGTGAGAGCGGAACAGGGAAATCAACGCTGTTAAATATTATCGCTGCTAAATTAACAGAGTATTTAGGAAAAGTGAAACTCGCTGGGGTCGATGTGAAGAAACAATCCTATGATGAGTTATATCGTCAAATGGTCTATATCGCGCAAAAACCACATATCTTCACGACAAGCATTCGCGAAAACGTAACGCTCACAGAAGGGTATACGGACGAAGAAGTTTGGACATCTCTTGAAAAAGTCGGACTCGCCACCATCGTACGAAACTTGCCACAGGGATTAGATACAGTTTTAGGCGATGGCGATTCAAATCTATCCGGCGGTCAGTTGCAACGCATTGCCTTCGCGCGTGGATTGATGAAACAACCAAAAGTCTTCTTGCTGGATGAAGTCAGCTCCAACTTAGACGAAAAGACAACCATTGAGGTGTTGAAACCAATCCTTGAAGATAAGAGCGTGACCGTTCTATGGGTAACGCACCATCTTCCTGAAGCATTAAAAGAAAATATCGATCAAACGATTCAAATGAGTGAATTAAATCAAATGGCTTAACAAATGTTTAGTGACCTTCCTATGGATGAATAGAATAGGGAGGTCTTTTTTGATGTGTAGAGTGCATGAAAAAGTGCGATTTGATAGGTTTTTGCCTCAAAAAGGAACGAAAAACAG
>CALCML010000288.1 GCA_937967765.1 uncultured Carnobacterium sp. | reverse complement strand
TCACTCATGTCGCGATGAGAACGCACGTGAAAATCGATTACTTTTTGAAGAGCTGCCTCATCTTCGACAAGTGGCACATCTAAAAATCGCGCCAATACTTGTTTAGTGATATCATCTGTTGTTGGTCCAAGACCTCCAGATAAAATAATCAACTCACTTCTTGAAGCGGCTAATTCAATCGCTTCATACATTCTTTCTTCATTATCACCAACCACTTGTTGATAGTAAGTTGGAATCGAATTTTTTGCTAATTCTTGGGCTAGGTACGCACTATTCGTGTTCACAATTTGCCCCATTAGTAACTCTGTACCAACTGCAATGATTTCTGCATTCATAATTTCGCCTTCCTTAACACTCTTTTGTAAAAATAAAAGCCCAAAACAATTGTTTCAGGCTTCGTTTGTTATTCTGTTTTAGTAAATGAATCCGCAAATACATGTCGATTCTTTACAAAATAATCCAAACCTGAATAGATTGTAAATACTAAACAACTATAAAGTAAGATTTGTCCGATTGGAATTCCAATGGCCTTAAAGAACAAATCATCTGTTAATAGGAAAATAATCGCCAACATTTGAGTAGCGGTTTTTACTTTCCCAGGCCAAGCAGCTGCCATGACTTCGCCATCTGTCACCAGTAATAGTCTAAGCCCTGTTACTGCTAATTCACGACAAACAATAATACTCACAACCCAAGCAGGAGCTAAGTGAAATGACACGAGCATAATGAATGCGGTCATCACGAGCATTTTATCTGCTAAAGGATCAGCGAACTTCCCAAAGTTTGTCACTAATTTGTATTTGCGTGCTAAATATCCATCAAGATAATCTGTAAAACTAGCTACTGCGAAAATAATCATCGCCAAGAAGTGAACTACACTGATTTGAGAGCCTACAAGACTCATCACACCGAGCGCTTCACTTGGCAAACACATGAGGATGATAAACACCGGAATCATGAAAATTCGCAATACGGTTAATTTATTCGGTAAATTCATCGCAATTCTCCTATTGAATCGTGATATAAATACGTGTTGCTGTTGAACCTTCAGGAATTGTTAGTTCAACACCACCAACAGTAATCGTACCTAATGGCGTATATCCAAAGTCCATACGAATCGTTGTTGTTCCTTCAGGAATTGAACCAGTCACTGTTTGATTCGTTGCTGGAACACCATCTGCAACCACTTTACCGTCTGCAGAAATTTGTGCCCATAAAGCATTTCTTGCTTCATTTAACACTTTCACGTCTAATGGGAATTTACTTACATTCGCAATATAGTACAATGCATTTCCGTTCGCATATGAATAAGTAACGCTTGTCACTTCTGGAGCTGCAGTTGTCGTTGTAGCAACAGTTGTTTCTGCTGCAACAGCTGTTTGCGTTGTAGCTTGAGTCGTTACAGGCGTATTGCGTTGCGCACGGTTGCTAAATACAGCTTGCCCGATTGCAAAAATAATCGCTACGATGAACATTCCCAATAAAATGGTTGGGAAGTAATTTTTTAAAGTATTGGATACTGAAGACCATTTACTCTTGTTTTTATTTAAACGTGAACGATTACTTGAAGTAGTCGTATATGTTGTAGAAGGAGTTGTCTTCACAACAGCCTGCGGAATTTCAGATGCATGCTCTTCTAATAAAGCTGCTCCATCTAATCCAACTGTATCAGCAATTTGTTTGATGAATGCGCGTGTATAAAACGCACCTGGCATCAAGTCGAAGTCATTATCTTCAATTGCGATTAAATAACGTTTTTGAATTTTTGTAATTTGTTGCAAGTCATCAAGAGTGTAGCCTTTTAATTGCCTTGCACTTTTTAAAATTTCTCCGATTGTTTGTGTCATTATTTCACCATCTTTTCATTTTCTCATTGAAAAGTATACCATATCTTGAAAATGAAAAAAACAAAAAGAAGTCGCTATGTAGTGTTTAGCCTATTTTACAAACTGAATATATAGTGTATCTTCCTTTGAGTGCCCATTTGGAAGGTGCGCATTTAGGGTAAATTGATGCGTCTTCTCATTCCATTCTACTCTCACCGTGCCACTAGAAAATTGAATGGTATCTGGAAAAGTCATCTCGTCTCCATTAAAAGACAGTTTTTGACGTACTGTCTGACTCGCCATCTCAAGCAATATGTCCATTCGATACCCATCTTCCAGAAGGCGATATTCAAGAGTGTTATGGGCATGAATTTTGAGTAGCGCGATAATAAGGAAACTGGCAATCGCAAGTAACGCCAGAAACTGAAATAGTAATGTTCCTTTTCTTTTAGGGTTTGTCATTTTTCTTTTCCTTTACTTCTTTCACTTTGACATAAATGGCTCGATTCTTTGGCGCGAAATTTAAGTGAAAAGTACTTCCTTGATTGAGCGTTGTCGAAATCAGTAACCTGCTTCCGTTTCTTTTAATGGAAAGACTCCGAATGCCATAAAGAAATGGTTGGTGTCCTCCACTTCCTCCTGCTCCTTTAAAAATCTTTCCGCCATCTTTCCAACTAGAAACAAGCGTAATCACCTCTGTTTTCTCAGATACGGTATTTGCAAAATGTGCGGTATAAGGATCATAGCCATTAAACGATGTCAGCCTAAAGCCAGCATAATTAAAATTCATTTGCTGAACAGCGACATGCCATTTAATATCATCAGGAACATTGAGGCGGTCCTTGATTTTTAGAAACGCCGTAGAAAGTCCCATAAAAGCTACTAAACTAATCGAGATAATTACGAGCGCAATTAGGTGTTCAATGAGTAGAAATCCGGACCTTTTTCTCGGTAATCGCATTGATTTGAAACACCTCCTCATGCTCTCCGCAAGAGACCGTTACTGTCGTTGGAGAGGCAGTTGCATTTACTTTTTCAAATGTCACCTTTTTCATTTTTTTGAACTCTTCGTTTGGCAATTTTTCAACGCTAGCAGGATAAGTCGCACTGGCTTGTAGATCCATTAACTGCGTAGCTGCAGCATCCAAAAAGCAGCCTTTGAGTTGTTGGCGATGATACAGTTGCCCCATCATAAAGCTGATTAAGGACACAATAACGGTCAAAACCATCAACCCGATTAAGGCTTCCAGCAAAACATAGCCTCTACTTTTCGGTGATTTCAACATGATACTTTGCCTCCCCTAACTGAAAAACATAAGTGTACCTGCGACTTTGTCCCTCAAAAGTCACGGACGAGAACTGACTAACATTCCCACTATAGGGTTTAAAACCATACGTTTGAACAGAATAACTTTTCATCGTATCCGGAAAGCGAATCTTCTTATTCAACTCTCTAGCTCCGTGACAATTTAATTCCACGATACCACCCGAGACCGTTACAAACGAACCTTGTCCCGTTGAAATTGCTGTAATCTGCGCTGTATCCATCACTTGCTCGAACTCTCTTAGAAATACTTCTTCCTTCCAATTTACATAGGAACGACTAATCAAAGGTGGAGTCAGTAAGAGTAAGAAGCAAGTAATGGCGAGCGCAATTAAGCATTCAACAAGTGTAAATGCTCTCTTTTTCATAATTATTGTTGTTCAGTCTTGTTCTTACGATTTTCAAATGCTTTCTTTTGCTCTGCGGTTATATAATGACTATCCATTAGTTTTTGCGGATCCGGGACTTCATTAGTTTTATTATCTAACATATAAGCTTGTTGCTGAGTCTTTATCACATTTACAATCGCTTCATCTGATTGTTTTTGTGCTGATTCTCTTTGCTGCGCAATATTTGGGATAATAAGCAGCATCATCAAGCCAATAATAAAGAGGCACACGAGTAATTCGATTAACGTGAAGCCTTTTTTCTTTGTTTTCATTTTCATTTTAATTTCCTCCAATCATCGTTAGTGTCGGTAGTAATAAGATGAGATACATGGAAACGATGAGGAACCCAATCCCCATAAGTAGTAACGGTTGAATCCACTTGATTTTCTTTTCGATGCCTTGGGTAAATTCGTCGAGCATTTGGTCTGCGTATACTTGCAGTTGCACGTCTAGTTGCCTTGTCTTCTCTCCTTCTAGCACAAGCCAGATAAACTCCTGCCGAAACAACTTCATCTTCTCAAGTGCCGTAGAAAAGGACTCTCCTTGAATCAGCTGTTCTTCCAGCTTCTGCGCAATCATCTTCGACAGTGCACTCGTCCCTTCTTTTTTCAGTTCAGACACCATCGACAATAGCGACTGTCCATTTCCTAAAAAATACGAAAACTCTCGGGCGTACAAAAACGTCACGTATTGCTGCGCACTCTTTCCCACGACAGGAAGCGAAATCAACATGCGAAACTGATCGTAGGTGTTCTTTCTTTTCCAGTACAAGCGGACTGCAAGAATAATGGTTAATAGCACTATTAGAAATCCTAGCGCCAGCTGTGGTAAGTTTTGAAACCCAAGCCATATCCAATAAAGGAAGCCAGACTGCTTGAGTTGTTCTTCTTGCACCATGCTGGAGAGTTGGTCGAGCAACAGCATTCGAATACAGAGCACCATCCCGATAACAAACGTAAAAAGAAACGCAGGATACATCATCATCTGCTGCATTTTCTTTTTTTGTTTTTGCTTCCTGGTTAGAAACTCCCCAATCGACGCACAAGCCTTCTCGAAGCTACCAAACTGCATGGATAAATAAATTTGCGAGGTGTTCGTTTCTGAGTACCCGACATTCTTCAAGCACTCATCAAACCGCCGTCCTTCTCCAAGCGTTTCACGCATTTTCTCCAAGTCTTTCTTCTCTGCTTCGAATAAATATTCTAGAAATTTTAACGCCTCATCCAAGCTAAACCCTTCCTGAAGTAAATGAGCAAGCTGAATGAGGAACCGACTTTGAACAGGCCCCTTCCACTTCTTAGATAATTTGATAGGTTTCGTAAGTTTTGTCCGTAATGTATCCCAATGCATAAGCCTTCCTCAACACCTTATTAAAAGGATGTACTCTTTCTTCGTCAGTCCCGAATTGATTCGATTTAAAGAAATGCGCTAACTTTTCATGGGTTTCGATTTCAAAAATCGTCCCCCGCTTTTCTCCGTTTGTTAAATGATTACAATGAAGTTCGCATTCCTTACCGCATAGCCCACAATACCGAGGGAGTAGGCGTTGTGAACAAATGGCGATAATAGTTTGCTCGAGCATCGTCTTACTGACGCCCAGTTCCAAGAGCCTTGCTACCACTCCATTACAGTCTTTTGCATGAACGGTCGCTAGAATCAAGTGCCCCGTTAAAGCTGCACGAATCGCCATCTTTGCCGTCATTTCATCACGGATTTCACCGATGAGTAAAATATCTGGGTGATGACGCAGGCAACTCTTAATGAGTAATTCATACGTAATTCCAGCCTTCTCGTTAATCTCCGTCTGTAAAAACATCGGCTCATGATACTCCACTGGGTCTTCCATCGTAATCACTTGAAGCGTCTTTTCTTTCATACGGGCCCTAAGCAAAGCATACATCGTACTCGTCTTCCCAGAACTGACCGGTCCGGAAAATAAAATCAATCCGCTCTTATAGCGTAGGAATTGTTGCAAGAGCGCCCAGTCCTTTGGAAAATAAGTCATCGAACGAATCGACGCCTTTTCCTTTTTAGACCGATGCAAGAGCCTGATAACCATGGATTCCTTCTGCTTAAAATTCGTAATCACTGATAATCTCAGTTCAATCATCTGTTCCTTTGAAATCTCAAAGGTTAAGGAACCACTCTGCGGTCTTCGTCTCTCTCCAACATCCATTCCTGCTTGATACTTTAAGTACGAAATAAATTGCAAGGCCACTTCGTCTGAAATTCTTCTTAACTCTTTTAACCCATTGACATCTCTTAAATAAAATACATACTCCTCTCCAACCGGTAATAAATGAATATCATCTAATTGGTGTTTAATGGCTTGCGTGAACACTTCCGTTGCTAATTCATTCATTTCCATCGTTCTTCCCCCACTCTTTGACTAGTCATAAAGAACTACGATAAAAAATGAAAAGGAGTCTTTTGGGCAACAAAAAAACGCTGAAGAAAATCTCTTCAACGTTTTAAATGTATTATCTAATTTTTTTCAAGGTTCCTAGCCCTACACCGACTGCGGCACCAACGGCATCCACAAAGACATCTTGGATTAGAGGTGTACGACCTGGAGTCACTCCTTGGTGGAATTCATCGGTCATCGCATATAGCACTGCGATAAAGAACGCCAAGAACTGTGGCCATCCTTTTTTACGGACGTGAACACTTAACCCTCTCGTCCATTGATATCCAATGAAGAAGTAAGCTAAGAAATGAGCGGCTTTACGAATAAAAAATTCGATAAACTGCGCATATCCTAAAGAAGGAATACTGATGGTTTGTCCTGCATATTCAAATTTGATTTTGGATAATAATTCCGAAAAAGGTTGCATCGGCAGTCCCTTTTGAATCGTAGACACAAGTGACTGATCCTTGTAAGGCATACTTGAACTAATAAAAATTAAAACCATGACTGCAATCGCTAGTGTAATCGCAATGGTTGCTTTTGTTTTCTTGGACATGAAACCTCTCCTTCCTCGTTGACTTTCTTTATTATGGTCAACTCTACAAGTTTAGTCAAGCGTCTTTCCTATTTCTTAAATTCCATAAAAAATAGATAAAAATGTATATTGACGTCATTTTATGAAAGCGTTACAATAAGGGTAACAAATACATTATTGGGAGAGTGTATTACAATGGAACGCTATACTCAAGATTTAAGCTTATTGGTCAAACAGATTCAGCTGCTTGAGGAACAACAGCAGCAACAGAATTACTACAACAATCTCTTCAGCCAGAATCCAAATCCGTATAACAAGTCTTTTGAAGAGATTATCGAGTATTTACTCGGCACAACCGAGTCCACTTTCTTAATCCACCACTTTGAAGATTTCCCACAAGCGCTGTCCTATGACCAGCAGAAAGAATTCCAGAAGCTGCGTCGCTATTATTTACGTCATCAAAACGCCCTACGCTGTTTCAACAAACCGTTTTCCGAAGAATGCCACGCGCTGACCTCGCTGTGGATTAAAGGCATGCGCGGCGACAGCATCATCGATCTCATTCCTCATCTCGATAGCTTGAGAGATTATTTCCACTTACATTACCAGAAACTTCTAGGCCAACCTACCGTCTCCTACAAAGACGTTTTAGCCTTCTCGTTTGGCCCACAAATTACTGAGTTCTATTACACGCTCATCAAAGAGAGCAAAGATTCTTTCTTGCGCCTTTATAACGATTACCTAGAGTCATTTCCGCAAACGTATATTCCTGTGCACTATTTACATTTATCAAAAGAAGAGACGCTGCTCGTTTTAGAGGAGCTGATTACTCTTGCGTCTTCCGTTTTGCCAAAACAAGACTTCTACATTAACTTTGGCCCAAATCCATTTCCTAGTCATTTCCATAATGAACATACAACTTACTTAAACTTGGGTGTATTCACTGATTTTATGACTGCGCTGCATCAATGCTTAAAGCAACT
>CALCML010000287.1 GCA_937967765.1 uncultured Carnobacterium sp. | reverse complement strand
GCAAAACGTTTCAAAACCGTTCCATCCTTTGCTACGAGGAATTTTGTAAAGTTCCATTTAACCTTTTCGCCTAGGAGGCCTTTAGTCTCTTTCTTTAATAGGTCAAATAATGGATGTGTTTCAGGCCCATTAACTTTTACCTTACCAAACATTGGGAAAGTCGTATTGTACGTCAATTGGCAATGTGCGACTGCTTGCTCAGCAGTGAGGGGCTCTTGGCCAGCAAATTGATTGCAAGGGAATCCAAGAACTGTGAATCCTTTGTCCTTGAACTCTAAATAGAGTTTTTCTAGACCGTCAAATTGTGGAGCGAGTCCGCATCCGCTTGCTGTGTTCACAATTAGTAGTAATTGTCCTTTATAGTCTTCTAGAGTAGTTACATCTCCACTGACTGTAGGGACTTCGATTTCATAAATTGACATTCGTTTTCCTTCTTTCTTAAATAAGGCCATAGTGTTTTAATCCGTTGATAATGCCGTTATCTGTGTTATCCGTTGTAATAAATTCTGCAATTTCTTTAAGGATTGGAAGAGCATTTCCCATTGCCACAGGATGCTGAACAGCTTGAAGCATTTCAATATCGTTTGGGCCGTCACCAAAGGCAAAGGTCTCAGCGTCTTCTTGGTTCAAATACTCTAAGAAGCGTTTGATTCCTTCTGCTTTTGAATTCCCTTTTGAAATCACATCGACTGAGTACGGTGTGTTACGAAGGAAATCAAGGTGGGGAAAGGCTTCCTTATATTTTTCTTCCGCTGGTGGAAGACAGATGAAGAGCATCATGTTAATCGGATGATTTTTATAAAAATCTTCTTTTAATGCAGGAGGATTCGTGTGAATAAATCCATAAGCATCTTTTGCCCCTTCGGAGGATGCTACAAGATAAAACTGTTCGTGATTATAAGCAGTGAGCCCGTAACCATCTTCTTTTACCATTTGATGAAATTTCTCTACCGTTTCAGTGGGAATCTGCGAAGAATAGATGACCTGTTCTTGATAAAGAACCACTTGCCCGTTCATAAAAATTCCTGAGTGGATATTGGCGCTCTTCATAATATCGCGTGTTTCAGCAGAAGAACGTCCTGTTGCGATAAAGGGCTCATATCCATTGTCTTTTAGTGTTTGAATGGCTTCGGCTGTGGCAGCGTCCACTTTTGACTCACCGTTTAATAGTGTTCCATCCAAATCAAAAAATACAAAACCTTTCATTCCGTCACTCCATTCGTTTAGTCTTATTTTAGTATACCATGTTTTGAAGGATTTTAATTGTAGTTCGAATTGAAAGCATT
>CALCML010000286.1 GCA_937967765.1 uncultured Carnobacterium sp. | reverse complement strand
TACTCTTTCTTATCTTTAGGATTGATTTCTTTATATTTTTTACGAATGTATAATAAGCGGCAAATAAACGCTCCTAACATCCCGAGTGCAATCCCGCCAATGACATTGTCAATAATCATCCCAATTCCAAATCCGATAGCAATCCCAATCACCATGATAAGATTCAATATGGACATTTCTCTAATTCTGTCTTTTGGATTTTGTTCTCTCATCGCTACCTCCTACTCAACGACGTTAATATGACACATCTTCATGGCGCTTAACGCGTTATCGTGTGACGCTGGCGTTACTCCTGCGCAGGCACTTGCAACGACATTCACTGGTACATTGACAAAATGCGCTTTAGCAAGAAGTGCATTACTAATCACACAAATATCTGTACAGATTCCAATGAGTGTAATGCTTTCTAAATCTCGCACTTCTTTTTGAATGAGTTCCATTAATTTTTCTGATCCAAATGTTGGTTTTTCAACGCCTTTTGCATGACGACTCTCTAAGGCTTTTTGGATTTGTGGATTTAACTCCCATCCTTTAGACCCTCTCACGCAGTGCACGACTGGCAAGTGACGTCCTTCCTCTGTTTGAAGATAGTCTTCACTATGAGTATCTAGTGTATAAAATACCTTTCCATCGAAATTTTCAATCACCTCAACGGCATGGTCGATAATGGCTACGGCTTCTTTTGAGCCAAGCACTCCATCGACAAAATCATTTTGCATATCCACTACAACTAAAGCTTTCATTGTTTTCCTCCTATTTATGTAAAAATGCTTTACGGAAACTAAAATAATACAATCCAACGAGAATATATCCAATTCCTACAGCGATGATTGTTGCTACCCCAAAGGATTGAAATAGCTGGTATGAAACCGTGACGCCAATTCCAAAGAACAGCATGCTCGTAAAATAAAAGAGCACTTTCCAACGATCCTTAATCTGACCGCGCATCAATCGCCCAAGAACCACTCCAATATCGGTTAAATAGCCTGTAAAGTGAGATGTTCGTACGATAATTCCATGG